>REAV01000058.1 GCA_004294465.1 Sphingobacteriia bacterium
CCCTGGTACTGAGCCAACATGGCTTTTCCAGCCATCAATGATTGTTGAATGGTGGCAAAATCATCTTCGGCATGCGCCCAGGCCAAGCCATAAGCTACTTCTGGATCTGTTTTGCCAAAAATATGCGGAACACCATATTTATCTCTAATAATATCAATCTTAGTCGGGTCAAATTGGGTATAACCAGTATGCGTTAAAACCAAAAGCAAAAGGAGGGTAGCAATCTTTGGCATCGTCGATTTTTGTATAGTACAAATTTAACAAGATAATGTTTAGCCAACTAATTTGATACTTGCTTGTTATCTTTAAATAAATAATCGTTTTATGGGTATTTGGAAACAAATCAGCGAATATCTCTTCATTTCTAAAAGAGATCCTAATGAGCCAAGAACACAATGGATGAAGTATATGCATGGTATGAACAGAATATCATTATTGATGTTCATTTTAGCACTACTATTCCTTCTTTTTAAGACGCTAATTTTACCTTTGATTCGCAAATAAACGCCGAGTAGCTTATTGAGCTTTCTTTAAATACTGGGCTATCTTTTCGGCAGCTTGTTGGGATGCATTACCACCAGCAGATAATACAGCATGTAAAGTTTGATAGTCTTTCTGGAGTGTAGCGATATGTTTTTTATCTTTTACTAATCGGGAAAGTTCGCTTACCAAATTTGCAGTGTTCAATTCATCCTGAATTAATTCTTTCACTATTTCCCTGTTCATGATCAAATTGACCAGCGAGATAAATTTTATTTTTATTAATCGCTTGATGATTTGATAACTGATGGAACTTCCTTTATAACAAACTACTTCCGGTACAGCAAATAAAGCAGTTTCTAATGTTGCCGTTCCGCTAGTAACCAGTGCTGCTTTGGCTTTGAGTAATAATTCATAGGTGCTATTTTTTACAACCTGTACATTTGTAAAACCGGATAAAAATGGTGTATAGAATTCATCTTCCTGTCCTGGTGCTTTGGCAACTACAAATTGATATTCCGGAAAATGATTGGCCACCGATAACATGATGGGTAGTTTTTTGGCAATCTCTTGCTTTCTGCTACCAGGTAATAATGCAATGATATTATTATCTGAAGCAATGATAGGATGTTGATTTTTAAAATCATCGATCACTTCAATTAGTGGATGACCAACATATTCCACTTCCCAATTCCATGTATGTTTATAATAGTCTTTTTCAAAAGGGAGAATGCAAAGCATCAGATCAATGCAGGTTTTCATTTTCTTCACCCTATTGGCCTTCCATGCCCATACTTGTGGAGAGATATAATAAATCACGTTGATTCCTTCTTTTTTTGCCCATTCTGCAATTCGAAGATTAAACCCAGGATAATCTATCAGTATCAATGCGTCCGGCTTAAAAGTTAGAATGTCTGATTTGCACCATTTAAGGTTGGCCATAATGGTTGGGAGGTTCTTAACTACTTCAGCAAAACCCATGAAAGCCAAGTCTCGGTAATGTTTTACCAGTTCAGCGCCTGTGGATTGCATCATCTCTCCACCCCAACATCGGATTTTGGATGCAGAATCTTGAAGTTGTATTTGTTTGATCAGGTTGCTACCGTGTAAATCGCCACTTGCTTCACCTGCTATTATATAATACTTCATGCCATTTGCCTTAGGGCGCTGATTGAAACTGCAAAATACAACTGAATTTGCTTTGATGTTCATTACATTTTAACAGTAATTATAGCTATTATGAATATATAACTAAAAAAATAGTTTGGAAACTAAAAATTTAGTTTATACATTTACTTTGTAAATTTTTTATCATGAAACCATTGACCAAGGCAGAAGAACAAATCATGCAGAGTATCTGGAGTTTAGAACGTGCATTTTTAAAAGATATCATAGAAGCACAGCCAGAACCAAGGCCACATAATAACACGGTGGCAACCATCGTGAAAATTTTGGTAGACAAAGGTTTTGTGGGGTTGAAGCAAATTGGCAGGGTGCATGAATATTTTCCGATAGTTTCTAAAGAAGATTATTCTTCGAGCAGTATTAGAACATTGGTAGATGGATATTTTGAAGGTTCGTTTGCCGATGCAGTATCCTTTATGGTAAAACAAAAAGACATCAGTGTAAAAGAATTGGAACTCCTGTTACAGGAAATTAAAAAACTAAAAAAATAAGCCATGTCATCTACACTCTATTATTTTTTGCAGGTAATACTTTGCAGTGGAATTATGGTTGGGTATTACTGGCTGGTATTAAGAAATAATCGATTTCATCAGTACAATCGATTTTATTTATTGGCCATTGCCTTGTTTTCATGGATCGTTCCTTTGATAAAAATTCAGTGGAACAAACCTGTAGAAACAGATCCACAATTGATACAATTCTTTTCGGTAATAGCAGATAACAATACCGAAATAGAGTCTGGCCTACACAAGGGTTGGATGCAATATGGGTGGCAGGGCTCACTTCTATTGATTTATTCATTGGTAGCAATCATTTTATTGGTAGGTCTTATTAAGAGCTTATTTCAAATTTATCAGTTATTAAAAACCCATTCTTGTAAATCGGTAGGAGATGTGTTTCTCATTTTAACTCAGGCCAAGGGAGCTCCATTTTCTTTCTTTCGGTATATTTTTTGGCATGAATCGATCGATCTTAAAAGTGATGCAGGAAAACAAATGATGCAACATGAACTTGCGCATGTGCAACAGAAACATAGTTTTGATAAAATCTGTATTCAATTAGTTTTAATTGCTGGTTGGTTCAATCCATTTTTTTGGGCAATTAAAAAAGAAATGGAAATGATTCATGAATTTATTGCCGATAAAAAAGCAGTTGCTAATGGCGATTCTGCTTCTTTAGCCCAAATGTTATTGGCTGCTGCATATCCACAGCAACAATATTTACTCACCAATCCATTTTTCTTCTCACCCATTAAAAGAAGACTTGCGATGATTACTAAAAATACCAACCCAAAATATAGCTATATGAGAAGATTGATTGTATTGCCTTTATTGGCCATAGTTGTGGTATTGTTTGCTTTTAGAACAAAAGAGTTAAGGAATGCGGAGAATATTTCTGTGGGAACAATAGTAGATAATATTGTAGACCAGATTGCTGCAAAAACAAAACCAGCATTTTCTCCAAAAAACATTTTGTTGAAAAATCAGTATACCGTTGTGATCAATGCAGGTCATGGAGGAGCTGATGGTGGCGCAATAGGTATTGATGGTGTTACAAAAGAAAAGACTTTGACTTTAGCGTTGGCAAAAGCTGTTCAACAAGCCAATCAAAATGATCAAATAAAAATCATTTTAACAAGAGATGATGATATTTTTCAATCTGTTAAAGATGTTGCCGATTTTACCAATCAACAATCTCCCCATTTATTTATTTCCTTACATTGTAATGCTGCAGACAAGAGTTTAGCTACTACCAAAAAAGGATTGGAAATTTATATTGGTAATCAATCAAAAGCATATAATTATGCCGAGAACTATTTGTTGGCCAATCAAATGGCCAATAGTTTAAGTGGGTTAGAAATTC
>REAV01000059.1 GCA_004294465.1 Sphingobacteriia bacterium
AATAGTCAATGAATGCAATGAAGCAATTTTACCCGACGGAAAGTGGTTTGCGAAAAAGGAGCAGTTCAATTGTTAAAAGGAAATGTAGCCATATTAAAGTGATGAAAAGATTGATAACAATATTATTTCTTTTTACTTGTTCCGATTTGATATCGCAGGACTTTACATTTTCGCAATTCTATGAACAGCCATTATTACGCAATCCAGCTTTGGCAGGAATTTTCAATGGAGACTTAAGAGTTTCTATGCAATACAGAGACCAATGGGGCTCCATTACTATTCCTTTTAGAACAACTTCTTTAAGTATTGAACATAAAACTACTGTTGGAAAAGCAAACGATTTTCTAACCATTGGATCGCAAATGAGCATGGATGGTGCAGGAGATATCCGTTTAAAAAGAACACAAATTTTACCAGCTATCAACTATCATAAATCATTGAGTGAAGACAAAGACAGTTATTTATCACTGGCATTTATGGGAGGCCCAGTATTTAGTCAGTTCGATCCTACGCAAATTAAATTTGGAGATCAATATCAATCTGGGGGATATAGTTCCAGTAATCCTACCATGCAAGTATTAAGCGGAACTGGGTATAATTATTGGGATTTATCTACTGGAATTTCCTATACAACGGTTTTTGGTAAAGACTTAAGGATATATGTTGCAGGTGGTATTTCTCATGTAAATAAACCTGTTATTAAATCATTGGCAACAACCGTAAACGATGCCATCTTACCAAGGTATAATTTCAATTTAGGTATTAACGGTAAAATCAATGATCGAGATTATATTACAGCATTTGCAGATTACATTTCACAAAATGGAAATCGACAAATTATTGGAGGTGTATTATATGGTTTTAGTACAACTACCAATTACAATGAAGAAGAACCAACCATTTTTTATGTAGGTAGCTTTTTAAGATGGGGAGATGCTGTAATCCCTGTTGTAAAACTGAGTTTTAATCATTTTAAATTAGGGGTAAGTTACGACGTGAATATTTCTTCATTGAAAACAAGTAGCAACTGGAGAGGTGGAATGGAAATCTCCATGGCTTATACCAATTTTTTAAAAATACGAAGTAGTTCGCTCGATAAAGTAAGGTGCATCAGGTTCTAATATCACATGACCACCATATAAGCAATCAGCTGACAAGCAATTCCAACGAATAATCCAGTATAAATTTCCTTTAAAGAATGATCGCTTACTACTATTCTTGCAGTACAAACAAGGCCAGTAATGACCAATGCAATACTTATAGGAAGCCCATTTGCGGTTTCGTAAAAAAAAGAAGTTAATACAACTGCAGCTGCTAATCCACCAACACCCATTGCATGCATACTGATTTTAAAATAATTATTCAATATAAGTCCGGCCACAGTAGCAATAAAAATTCCCATAAAAAAGAATTTCAACACTTCCGGTTGATCAGTAAAATTTCTACTTAGATAATACATCCACCAATAAAAGAACATGGTGATAATATATGGAACGATTCTTTCTTTTTGCGTCCTCAAAAAAATACTATCACTAAACTTTAATCTCCATAATAAGAATACCGCAAATGAAGGGAAAAATGCTGTTAGCCAGAACACTCCGAACAAACGCATTTTTAATTGCCACTCTGTTATTCCTGCAAAACCATAGGGGAATTGCCACATTAAATAAACAAAGAAATAAGTGGGTATAAAAATGGGGTGAACAATATAGGAAATAACTTTTGCTAAAAAAGTTCCCGTTTTACTCGCAATTGGTGTTTGCATAGGCTCAGCAATAAGTTGCTTCATATTTATAATTCTTTGCGTAATCTTGCTACAGGTACATTCAATTGTTCTCGATACTTCGCTACTGTTCTTCTGGCAATATTATAACCTTTTTCTTGCAGCATTTCGGTTAACAATTCATCGCTCAATGGCCTGCGCTTATCTTCCGCCTCAATCATATCACTCAGAATTTTTTTAACTTCTCTCGTACTTACTTCTTCCCCACTATCTGTACTCAATGACTCACTAAAGAAAAACTTTAATCGGTATGTGCCAAATTCTGTTTGCACAAATTTACTATTGGCAACCCTACTTACAGTTGAAATATCTAATCCTGTAATTTCAGCTATATCTTTTAAAATCATGGGTCTCATAGTTGTTTCATCTCCTGTGAGAAAAAACTCCTGTTGGTGTTTAATAATGGCGCTCATGGTTCCTATCAACGTGTCTTGCCTTTGCTTAATCATGTCTATAAACCATTTGGCAGCATCTATTTTTTGTTTGATGAATAGTACTGCTTCTTTCTGACGTTTGTCTTTTTTACTTCCTTTCTCATAATCCTTAAGCATGTCTTTATAGCCATCGGATATTCTAAGATCTGGAGCATTTTTTGAATTTAATGTGAGTTCTAAAAGGCCATTATTATTAATCACAAAAAAATCAGGAATTATATAACTATCCCCTTTATTGGATTCGCCCAAATTACCACCTGGCTTTGGATTAAGCTTGATGATCTGATTAATCACTTCTTTAATCTGATCATCTGTTAAATTTAAACTTCGTTGAATTTTTTCGTAATGCTTTTTGGTGAACTCATCGAAGTATTTACTTAAGATCTGGACTGCTAATTCCACTGATTGACCTTCTGCAGTTTTTCTTTTTAATTGAAGCAGTAAACATTCTTGCAGGTCTCTTGCAGCTATTCCTGGCGGATCGAATTGTTGAATTTGTTGAATAATACTTTCAATTTCTTTTACATCAACTATTAAACTTTGACGAAAAGCCAGATCATCTGCAATAGAAGTTAATTCTCTCCTTAAATATCCATCATCATCCAAACTCCCTACAATTTGCTCAGCGATTTTATAATTTCTTTCATCAAGTTCAAGCATCCCTAATTGATTCAATACCAATTCGTGAAAACTCACTTCAACCCGAATTGGAATAACTTTTTGATCATCCATCTCCGGATAATTGTCGTCCCTGGTTTTATAATCCGCTATTTCTCCATCGTCATCCGCCACATATTCGCTAATGTCAACATTATCGTAATCATCTTCACTCCCATCTGGTTCTGGCTCCTCTTCGCCCATACTATCAAATTCATCTTTTAATTCATCGGTATATTCATCTTCATGGCCTTCTTCGCTTTGTTCCAATGCAGGATTTTCTTCAAGTTCTTCTTTTATTCTTTCTTCTAAATTAGCAGTAGGCACCTGCAATAATTTCATTAACTGTATCTGCTGAGGAGACAGTTTCTGTAATAATTTTTGCTGGAGTGATTGACTTAACGACATTTTATATACAATAACAATGTAAATTTACATAGAATTCAAATGATGCATCAAAGTAAAAGAATTTGTTTGTTTGTAATTTTATTGCTAATAACCGCAATTCATGCGGATGCACAGCAATTACAAAATCAGTCAATTCAATCGCAACAAAGGATTGATAGCTTAAGAAATGCACCAATACAAATCATTCCATCTAACTATTACACAAAAAATTTAGCATTTTTTTGTAAAAAAGAATTGCAA
>REAV01000161.1 GCA_004294465.1 Sphingobacteriia bacterium
ATTCAAAGCGCACCATTCGTCTAAAGGCATGCTAATCTAGTTAGACCTTATTCGCTTATTTAATAAATGCAAATCAATTTAGCACAAACTAAAAGGAGCTATTTCAATAAATACTTATTCTGTATACTTATACCCCATTCCACGAACAGAATGAAAATAACGTGGATTGCGGCTGTCGGACTCAAAATATTTTCTGAAGCTCAAAATGAAATTATCAATGGTTCTTGTTGTTGGATAAACATTATAACCCCAAACTACCTGCAAGATTTTCTCACGTGTTACTACTTCGTTTTTGTTTTCTACCAGTAATTTCAGGAGCATCGCTTCTTTTTTGCTAAGTCCTATGGTAGTTCCATTAAAATTGATCGCCTCAAGTGATTTAAAGTCAATTTTATTATCACCAAAATGATAAATATCTCCAACAGATTCTTTGACCTGAATTTTTTTATTTTTGGTGATTAGCTTTGCTACTCTAAGCAGTAATTCTTCTAAATTAAAAGGCTTAGTAAGATAATCATCTGCCCCCTTTTTTAATCCTAAGATTCTATCTGAAGCAGAATTTTTTGCACTCAATATTAAAATAGGAACTTCATTATTATGCACTCTTACATTCTCTGTTATGCTTATTCCATCTACATCCGGAAGCATTATATCCATAATAATTAAATCGAAATAAGCTGATTCTATTTTACGCAATGCTTCTGAACCATCATATGCAGATGTAACTTCATAGCCTTCCAATTCCAAGTTAAGCTTTAAAGCCTCATGTAAATTTTGTTCGTCTTCTACTAAAAGTATGTTGGGCTGATCATTGTTCATATTAAGCATTAAATTGAACGTTAAAATTACTTCCACTAGGATGATGATCTGTCACTGCAATTATTGCACCATGAGCTTCACAAATTTTTTTACACAAATACAATCCTAACCCTGTTCCCTGAGACCTTCTCGTATTTTCATCACCGATTCTATAAAATTTCATAAATATATTTTTCTTTTCCTCGTCTTTTATACCAACACCGGCGTCAATAATTTCTAATTTAATAGTCGTCATTTTGTTAGATAACACTACTTGTATTGGTTTTTCTTTGGGGGAATATTTAATGGCATTCTCTAATAAATTATTGATAAGCATTTGTAATAAAAAAGGGTCTCCTTGCAGGATCATGTCAGCTTTAATATTTTCCTCGAATTGCCTTAATGGAAATCGATTTTTACATTCGTCCACACTGGTTTCCAACAAGTCAGTTAAATTAATGGTTTGTTTGGCTGCAGTATAGTTTCCTCCATCAAATTGAGCTGCAAATAATATATTATTACATAAACTATTCAGTCGATTGGCTTCTTGTAAAGTATTGGTGATTAATTTTTGTTGTTTGGCTTCATCCAATTTGTGTTTCTGCAATGTCTCTAAGTTCAACTGTGTTACTGCGATGGGTGTTTTTAGTTCATGAGTTATGGCCATCATGAAATTTTGTTGTTGAGCAGATAACTTAAATTGACGTCGGGTTGCCCTAAAAACAAATATGGCCCCTATCAAAATCAATATTAAAAAAGTTAATCCTTCCCCAATATATTGAGCGGTTTTTCTACTATTTGCCTTTTGAATGACTGAATACTGGTTGAAATAAGCAGGGTCATCTTTTTTTAATTCGCCCAATTTGATTTGGGTTATAGTAGTATTTTGATTTTCGAGTGCAATAAACCACCAAGCCAACGCTGCTATCATATAAAACAGCAGGAACCAATAAACAAAAGTTACAAAGACTAATTTTTGTTGCCGAGGTTTGCTCATGGCAGTACTTTTTCTATTCGAATACCAACATTCAACACCCCACTTAATGGATCTTCACGCATAATTTGTTGCAATGTGAATGTATAATTACCGGCCTTTAATTTTTGAGGGCTTCTGGTTAACCTAATCCGATGATCGAAAATATCATCCATACCAGTTCCTAACCATCCTTTCTTATTGTCGGCTAATAATAGATTTACCTGTTGAGATTTAGCTGTATCATTTGGCGCTACTGTAGTAATATTCAGCCAACAATTATTGTAACGATAGCTGTCTTCATGACGGATTATAGCATAAATCTGATACAATGAACTAGTATCTGTGATGGCGAATGTAAAACTCGGTTTTACTGTACTGCTCCAGCTATGCTCCTTGAAAAAACTATTTTTCTCGAATATACCAATGGTATCGCAACTCACTAAAAAGACAACTGACAATAAGCACAAGCCTAGTTTTTTCACGTCCTGTATTTTAAACGAAGATAAAGAGAAACACCAATTCTATAGAACGTTTAATATTTGTTCTTTGGCTTTTTCTAATTCATCTTTCATAAGTATGACTGCTTTTTGAATAGTAGAATCATAAGCTTTAGAGCCAGTAGTATTAATTTCTCGACCAAATTCCTGTAAAATAAAATTGAGCTTTTTACCCTTTGCGGTTTCTTTTTCGGCAAGAATAGACCTAAAATAGGCACAGTGATTGTTTAATCTTACTTGTTCTTCGCTGATATCAATTTTTTCAATGTAAAAAATAAGCTCTTGTTCCAGTCGATTTGGATCGTAGTTTTCCTTGCCTACATTGTCTTCTAATACTTTTTTCAAGCCTTCAAGAATTTTTGTTCTTCTTAATGGCTCTAACTCTGCTACAATTTTTTGCTGGGCTTCAATATTAGACAATCGCAACAATAAATCAGCTTCAATTGATTTGCCTTCGTCTAATCTATGCGCATTCAGATGAGCGATTGCTTCATTGATTAATTGAGCCAAAGATTTCCACTCTTCATCGGTGAGTATTTCGGTGGAAGCGGTAATTACTTCAGGTAGTTTAAGAATAGTACTTAAGATATCTCCTTTTTCTAGATTCAGTTCATCAGCCAAAGCGGCAACAGGCAAGTAGTAAGCTTTTGCTAATTCAGTATTAATAGTAACTGGTTTATTGGAGCCATTTAATTTTAAATTGATATTGCATTCTACACTTCCTCTCTGTAATCCTTCACTAAGCAAATTCCGAACTTCAAATTCAAAAGGCTTAACAATTGAAGGGATATTCAATCGCAAATCGAATTGTTTACCATTGAGCGACCTTACTTCTACCAAAAAATTCTTGTCTCCGATAGTTTGTTCGGCCCTACCATAACCTGTCATTGAATGCAGCATAAATACCTGTTTGCGTAAAAGTAATGGAACAAAGGGAGAATTTACTAAAAATCAATCCCTACCCATTTACGTTTGCCTTTTTCGTATTTCTCAAAATTAAATTTATAGAGCTTCCCTGGACGGTGAGATACATCCTGTTCATATTCATTGATATCAATCAACAAATCCATGGAAGCAAATTTTTTACGGAAATTTCTTCTGTCTAAAGTAACGCCCAATATAGCTTCATATAAATTTTGTAATTCCCTTAAAGAAAATTTATCTGGCAAAAGATTAAAGCCCAAAGGATGTTCCTGAATATTTTTTTGCAGCCAGCCATGACAATATTCCATAATTTCTTTATGGTCAAAGGCTAAATCTTTAATAGCATGGTAATTATACCAGTCAAGCTCATGATCATGTATATTCAACGCATGGTGTTGAATATTTAAAAGGGAACAATAAGCAATAGTTATTACCCTGCCGCCTGGATGTCGATCCGGTTTTCCGAATACCCGAACCTGATCTAGAAAAACATTGTTCATTCCGGTTCTTTCCTTCAAAATTCGGTAGGCCGCATCATCAAGGTCCTCGTTGTCTTTAACAAAATCTCCTAACAAAGACAGTTTATTTTTATAGATTTTAAGGTCACTCTTGATGAGCAAAACTTTGAGTTTGTTCTCTTCGAATCCAAAAATCACACAATCTACAGTTAAAGGCACTTTAGGGTAGGAAAGCACCAATGGAACAGCATCTTGAATCAACTGTTGGGAAGCAATATCCTGATCCCGTTTTATATTCATAGTAGCATCGTTAGAAAATGGGGTTAACCCAACAATCGTTTAGCAATATACAAAGTTTAGGATTTATCTTTATCAACCCAAGAAAGAAATATGTTTACTACTGAGCAAGTGAAAGAAATACAGGCCCAAGCAGCTAACTGGTTGAACAACCAAAACAATCCTATTCCCATTAAAGATATTGCCCTACTGCGCAATGTGCTTCGCTTCAATGAATATCGTTACTATGTATTGAATGATCCATTATTGTCTGATTTTGAGTATGACCAATTATATAAACAATTAGTGGCCATAGAAACAGCTAATCCATCATTGATTGTTGCAGATTCTCCCACTCAAAGGGTAGGCAATAGTTTGAATCAGCAATTTGTAACTGTACCGCATTTGGTACCCATGTTGAGCTTAGACAATAGTTATAATGCGGAAGATTTATTTGATTTTGACCGTAAAGCCCTGGAATTAAGTGGCCTGGCTCAAATTGAATATTGTGTAGAACCCAAGTTTGATGGGGCAAGTATTTCTTTGTTCTATGAAAACGATTTACTGGTAAGAGGAATTACAAGAGGCGATGGAGTAGCAGGTGAAGACATTACGCAGAATATTAAACAAATCAAATCCATACCCTTATCTGCACCTTTTTCATCCATTGGAATTCAACAAATAGAGATCAGGGGTGAAATAATATTACATAAAGCGACTTTCGAAAAATACAATCAACAATTGATTGAACAAGGTTTATCTCCATTGGCCAATCCAAGAAATGCTGCATCAGGAAGCTTACGCATGAAAGATCCGAAAGAAGTTGCTGCCAGAAACCTGGATGCTTTTTTATATCATGTGAGTTATGTAATTGGTCGGCACCCGAATGGGTCAGACCAGTTAAGCAGCCATGCTGGTTCCTTAGATCTTTTATGGCAAATGGGTTTTCGCTCACCCAAGGAAGAAAAAAGAGTAGTATTAGGTATTCAAGGTGTGATTGATTATTGTTTAGCTTTCGAAGCAAAGCGAGATGATCTTCCTTATGAAATAGATGGAATGGTAGTGAAAGTAAATAGCATTGCTTTACAGGATCAATTGGGTATGACATCGCATCATCCAAGATGGGCAATTGCGTTTAAGTTCAAAGCAAGACAAGCTACCACAAAACTTATTGGGGTTGAATTTCAGGTAGGTAGAACAGGGGCCGTAACACCAGTAGCTAAATTAAGTCCCGTTTTTTTAGGCGGCGTTACTGTATCGAGTATATCTATTCACAATGAGGAATATATTCAACAAAAGGATCTACAATTAGGAGATACTGTTTTAATTGAAAGGGCTGGAGATGTAATTCCACAGATTGTTAAATCTTTACCGGAATTAAGAAATGGAACAGAAAAAAGCATTGCATTTCCAACAAACTGTCCGGTTTGTAAAAGTGAATTATTTAAAGAAGAAGGAGAAGCAGTATGGCGTTGTATCAATATTGAATGTGAGGCACAGGTGGTGGAAAAGATGATTCATTTTGTAAGTAAAGACGCTTTGGATATTAAAAGTTTTGGCGAAGCCAATGTGCGGAAATTTTATGAATTAGGGATACTAAAAGATATACCAGGCATTTATCAATTAGACTTTGTAAAAATTGGCGGTTTAGAAGGGTTTGGTAAAAAATCACTGGAGAATTTAGTTGCAGCCATTGAAGCCAGTAAACAACAACCATTGTATCGATTAATCTATGGATTGGGAATACGATTTGTGGGAGAAACAACAGCCAAAACATTAGCCAATTCAGTAAATCATTTATTGGATTTTGCCAGTAAAACAGAAGAAGAATTATTGTTATTGGACGATGTGGGTGTAAAAGTGGCGAAGAGTATTCAAGGGTTTTTTCATAACCCTCAAAATATTGAGATGTTGAAGCAATTGGAAATATTGGGATTGCAATTGGTCAATACAAAAAAAGAAGTAGTTGAAGGAGGATCCTTAACTGGGCAAAGCTTTTTATTTACAGGAACTTTGAATCAGCTAAAACGCAGTGAGGCAGAAGCTTTGGCAGAATCAAAGGGAGGTATCATTTTAAGCGGGGTGAGTAGTAAATTAAACTATTTGGTAGTTGGAGAAGATGCAGGTAGTAAATTAGAAAAAGCGAAGAAAATAAATACAATAAAGATTATAAGTGAGGAGGAGTTTATACAACTAATCAAATAAATAAAATGCTTCAAAGTACAACATTGCAATTTTTAAAATTGTTGAAAAAGAATAACAACAAGATATGGTTTGATACCAACAGGCCAAAATACGAAATAGCTAAAGCTGATTTTACAGAATTGGTGAAAAAGACATTGGAGGCATTTATTAAAAGGGACAAAACATTGGATACGCTTACATTTAAAGATTGTATGTTCCGTATAAACAGAGATGTTCGATTCAGTAAAAACAAAGACCCCTACAAAACCAATATGGCTATGTATTTTGTTAAGGGTGGAAAGAAATCGAATTTAGCAGGATATTATTTTCATTGCGAACCAGGAGGAAAAAGTTTTGTGGGAGGAGGATTGTATGGAGGGGAAGCAGATCAAATAAAAAAGGTAAGACAAGAAATAGATTATAACTGGAAAGAATTCAGCGATATCATCACTAACAAAACATTTAAAAAATATTTTGGCGATTTATCAAGAGATATGGCCAATAGTTTACAACGCGAACCAAAGGGCTACGAAAAAGACAATCCAGCCATTGATTATTTAAAAATGAAAAGCTGGGTAGCATCTATGCCCATTAGCGATGAAGATTTAACCGACCCCCATCTTTCTAAAAAAATAATTGAAGCATTTGCTGCAATGCAACAATTGAACCACTTTTTTAATAGAGCGCTCGAGGAGTAGAATAGTTATTGATTTAAATGTAGCTCAACCACCATTTTTTATGGGTTGATTTGTATCGATCGTATCTTTTACAGATAGGATATAATATGAACATCAGCATAACCCATACTGCATACACTACCCATAATGGATAACCCCATTGTATATTTCTAAATAAGAAAGGTGAATTGTAATCAATAATATCTTTTACACCCTTGCCCGATATAAAAAATAATATTACACAAGTAAGATGTACCAGGAAAAAATGCCAGAGATAATAATAAAATGCAACACGTCCGAACACACTTACTTTTCTGGTCCATGCAGCAGATATTTTCTCCAATAAAGACAATGCAACCAATGCAGGTCCTAAAGTGATAAAACAATAAAGTAAAGAAGGTGGGTATTTAGTTACATTGAAAAATGAAATAATGGTAAATGCTGTTCCACGCGGCTGAATGGCCCATTTACTAGGGTCTCCATATAAATTGGTATACCGTAAAATTACAAAGAAGATAATTGTTGAAATACCAGTCAAGAGAAGTTGTTGCTGTCTTTTATTGGAATCATACTCTTTATTATACCATATCCCCATACAATAACCCAACATCATCACTCCTATCCAAGGAATAATCGGATAACCAATTGCTAAAAACCGTATTGGTGCATATTGAATAAATGCCTGTTGATGAATCATAGCAAACCAAATAGGTACTTTGGATGGATCTGGATAATTGAATTGGTCCAAAAGATTATGGCCAAAAATCATTACAATAGAAATGACCAAAATTGCTCTAATTGGTAAGTAAATAATTGCTGACATCAACACCATTGAAAGCCCGATCACCCAAATAACTTGTAGCATAACAAAATTATATAAGGGATTAAAGGTCATTAACAAATTCACAATGGCTATTTCTGCAAACATGAACCAGAGCCCTCTCTTTAATAAAAAAATGGAAAGCTCTTTCTTGGATTTTCGTTGTGCTTGCAAATAAATGGAAGTACCAGAAAGAAAAACAAAAGTTGGTGCACAATAATGAGTGATGAATCTCGTGAAGAAAACTGCTGGAGAAGTGGATGCTAAACTGGTAGGATCCTGAGCCATTCCATGAATATGAATAAAGTCACGTATATGATCAAGGGCCATGATCATCATTACTATACCTCTAAGGATATCGATACTTAAGATGCGTTGTTTGGAGGGTAACGTTGTATTCATATTACTAAGTTAGAAGAATAGTGTATTGTTTTGTCATTATTTACTAATTTACTGCTTTATTTCAATTATGATCACTCACAAAACCATTGCATTGATTGCACACGACGCACGAAAGAGCGATATGATTCAATGGGTTATATTCAATGCAGAAACATTGCTAAAAAATAAATTGGTCTGCACTGGTACTACAGGTGGATTAATTGAAAAGGCTTTAGCTGAAATCGTTGGGGCCGATTTTGAGTCGAATGTTACCAAAATGCTATCTGGGCCAATGGGTGGTGATGCACAAATTGCCGCAATGGTAGTTGAAGAAAAAATAGATTTATGTGTTTTTTTGATTGATGACTTAACAGCTAATCCTCATGAAGCAGATATTCAAATGTTGTTGAGGCAATGTAGGCTTCACAATATTCCTGTTGCCATCAACAGGCATTCTGCCGACTTAATGATTACTTCATCTTTATGGGGAACCAAATACGCTCCTACCGATCCTACTTATAAAAAGTTTAAGCGGTAATAAATTCATTTACTGCTTCTTGATTACAACACCAACCGAATAGGATTGCAGTGTTATTAGTTTGAGCTGTTCATTTCGAACGATAACTTTTTTATATTCTTTAAAGTTTCCTTTTTTATCAAAGAATCCAATAATACATGACTGAGCTGATGTGCCTTTTCGAATTTCAACTTTTGGATACTCCCCTAAATTTGGAATGATCAATGTATCCGTTTCACGCAATTCTTTATACTGCATTTTGAGTAGATACTTAAAAGTGTACTTTGTTTCAAAAAGACTCACTGAAAATTTCCAACCATTTGCATAATTAACTCCATCTTCTACTGCTACGGAATAATTAGCAACAGGAGCGCTCTTTGGGTTTTCACGTATCTCCGAAACGGTACTTGCTTTTATTACAACTACTGTATCGGATTCTGATTTTTTAGACTCATTATTATTACAGCTTATCAATAAAAAGGAACTTAAAAAAACAGCAACTCGTTTCATGTATTGAAATTGGAAATAAAAATTCAACTTGTAACAGCTTTTTTCATCTGTTACAAGTTATAAAGTTTTATGCAATAATCCCTTTCTCCATTAAGTACTCAGCAATTTGTACTGCATTGGTAGCAGCCCCTTTGCGGAGATTATCACTTACGATCCACATGTTCAAAGTATTCGGTTGAGTTTCATCTCTGCGAATTCTTCCTACAAAAACTTCGTCTTTTTCATGCGCCCATAAAGGCATTGGATATTGTTGATTGGCAATATCATCCTGCACAATTACGCCAGGTGCGGCCGCTAAAATGGCTTTTAGTTCTGCAATATCAAAATCGTTCGCAAATTCTATATTCACACTTTCGCTATGCCCACCCATTACTGGTATACGAACTGTTGTTGCAGTTACTCTTATTGAATCATCTTGCATGATTTTATTGGTTTCCTTCACCATCTTCATTTCTTCCTTAGTGTAACCGTTGTCTAAAAAAACATCAATCTGAGGAATTACATTTAAATCGATTGCATATTTGTAAGCCATTTCTCCTTCTACTCCATTTCTTTCATTCATCAATTGATCTACTGCCTTCTTACCAGTTCCTGTTACACTTTGATATGTACTTACAACAACACGCTTGATTTTGTATTTTACATGTAAAGGCTGCAATGCCACCACCATCTGAATAGTAGAACAGTTTGGATTAGCAATGATAAAATCATCCTTGGTTAAAACCGAAGCATTTACTTCAGGTACCACCAATTTTTTAGAAGGATCCATTCTCCATGCAGATGAATTATCGATTACTCTTATTCCCGCAGCAGCATATTTTGGTGCCCACTCTAATGATGTTCCTCCTCCTGCAGAAAAAATGGCAACTGCTGGTTTTGCATCAATACCATCTTGCATACTTACTACTTTAAATGCTTTGCCTTTAAAGTGTACTTCTTTGCCTACTGATCTTTCAGAAGCTACTGGCACTATTTCAGTTACCAGAAAATTGCGTTCTGCTAATACCTGCAACATTTTTGTTCCTACTAAACCTGTTGCTCCTACTACTGCTACTTTCATGATGTTCCCCCCGAGTTCTCGTTTCCGAGATTTTTTTGGTTAAAAAAAAGAGACCCTCCGATGTAGGAAGGTCTCTGTTAATATAGTTGATATACAAACGTTCAGTACCTTCCGCTTAGCGTGGTTTCTTTGTGCGTTTTGTATGTTTCATTGTGTTCATGTAGTTACAAATATATTGTAAAAGATTTAATTATCCCAGTGAGATATCAAAATTTACTAACTGAACGAATTCTTCTAATCTGGCATCAATATCTGATTTATTGATTTCTCTCAATCGTTCTGTTCCAAATTTCTCTACACAGAAAGAAGCCATAGCACTTCCAATAATGATGGCTGTTTTCATATTCTCAAAAGAAATGTCTCTTGTTTTTGCTAAGTGTCCAATGAACCCACCAGCAAAAGTATCTCCAGCTCCTGTTGGATCGAATACTTCTTCTAATGGCAAAGCAGGTGCAAAAAATACTTTTGATTCATAGAATAACAAAGCACCATGTTCTCCCTTTTTAATGATTACATATTTAGGTCCCATGTTCATAATAGTAGCTGCTGCTCTAACCAATGAATAATCGCCACTTAATTGACGAGCTTCACTATCGTTCACCATTAAAACGTCAACCATCGACAATGTCTTTTTCAAATCGTCCATTGCTATATCCATCCACAAATTCATGGTATCCAATACAATCAACCTTGGTCTTTTGCGTAATTGTTCTATCACCGATCTTTGAACGGCAGGCACCAGATTTCCCAACATTAAAAACTCGCAATCCTGAAAACTTTCAGGCACAACAGGCTGGAAATTTTCCAATACATTTAATTGAGTGTCCAGGGTATCTCTGCTATTCATGTCCATATGATAGCGCCCGCTCCAGAAAAATGTTTTCTCATCTTTCTTAATTTGCACTCCTTCTAGATCTATATTACGATTAGTTAAAGCGTCTAATTCAGCCTGAGGAAAATCTCCTCCAACCACTGAAATTTGCTTAACTGGTACAAAATTGGAAGCACACCAGGCAATATAAGTTCCTGCTCCACCAATAATTTTATCTGTTTTTCCAAAGGGGGTTTCAATGGCATCAAAAGCCATAGACCCAACAACTACTAAAGACATAGAATGATTTTTGTTATTGGGGAGCGAAATTAGGGCTTTATTGGGTAATTAGCGAATTCATCCGGTCAGACCGAGTTGGTCTGACCGGTTTGGTCTGACCGGTAATCAAACTAACAAAAAAATAAATTTTAGTCAAATTATTTGCTAACACCCGTTAGTATATTATCTTCGCCCTATGGCAAGGATAAAAATAGAAAAAAACAGCTCCCGCAAAGAGGTAATTGTTAGTAAAGCTGCAGCACTTTTTAGGGAAAAAGGGTTTAAAGCTGCTAGTATGAGAGATTTGGCCGAGTCTGTTGGAGTTGAAGCAGCCAGCTTATACAATCATATAAAATCTAAAACCGAACTGCTCCATGAAATTTGTTTTGGAGTAGCCAATCGGTTTATGCATAAAATGGATGAAGTAGAATCTGGTTCTAACAGTGCCATTGAAAAAGTAGAGCAATTGATCCGTTTTCATATTGATGAAATGGTGAACCATTACGAAGAAGTATATGTTAGTGATCGGGAGTGGAAACATTTAGCTGATCCCTATTTATCCAATTTTCAAACCCAGCGAAGAATGTATAGGAAGCGTTTTGCTGCAATCATCGAAGATGGAATTCGCAATAAAGAAATTAAAAAAATTGATGCACCTACTGCTGTATTGATTTTATTACATGCCATTGGTGGTATTGAAAGTTGGCATAGATCTACCCAAAAGATAAATGCTTCAAACCTGACTGATAATATGATCACCATTTTAGTAGGTGGACTGGAATTGAAATAGTACGAATTGCTAAAGCATCATCGATGAATCATTTTGAAACACTTACCATCAAGGATATACGCAGAGAAACAAATGACTGTGTTTCCATAGCATTTGATTTGCAAGAATCAGCTAGTGAACAATTTAAATTTACACAAGGTCAATACATTACACTCAAAACAAATATCAATGGCGAATCGGTAAGACGTTCTTATTCGATTTGCAGTAGTCCACTCGAAAAGGAATTAAGAGTTGCCATTAAAAAAGTGCCGGGGGGAATTTTTTCCAGTTACGCCAATGAAGTTCTACAAATAGGAGATACCCTCGAAGTAATGCCTCCAAATGGAAAATTCTACACTCCATTAAGTGCAGAAAATAAGAATAAATATATTGCATTTGCATCAGGAAGCGGTATTACTCCAATCATCTCTATTATAAAAACAACCCTTCAAACCGAAGTTGGCAGTAGTTTTACACTGGTCTATGGAAACAAGAATCGTCATTCTATCATTTTCAAAGAACAATTAGAGGCACTCAAAAACACCTTTATGGGTAGATTGAGTATTGTATATATTTTATCTAGAGAAAAAACAGATGCTGCCATCCACTTTGGAAGAATTGATGCGAACAAAGCTGAATTACTTTGCAATCATTTAATTGAACCATTATCTGCTGCTGGTATTTTTTTATGTGGTCCTTCTGAAATGATTTTTGGTGTAAAAGAACATTTAGAAAAAATAGGAGTCGCTCCTAAAAAGATTCACTTTGAATTATTTGGTGTAGGTGAAAAGCAAAAATCAACATCAACCAGTACTTCAAGTTCTTCTCAAGAAGTAAAAAGCAAAATCACCATTCAACAAGATGGAGTTGCTTTCGATTTTGAATTAGGTTTTGAAGGGGAAAGTATATTAGAAGCCGCATTGAAACATGGGGCAGACTTGCCTTTTGCGTGTAAAGGAGGAGTATGTTGTACATGTAAGGCAAAGTTGATAGAAGGTGAGGTAGACATGGATGTAAATTATGGTTTAGAGCAAGAAGAAATAGAACATGGATTCATTTTAACTTGTCAAAGTCATCCAAGAACAGAAAAAATTGTAATTGATTTCGATACTAAATAATCATTCAAATGGAAAATATTTTTCAAGACAAAATCGATAAAGAAATCAGAATTGAACCGAAAGATTGGATGCCAGAAAAATACCGTCAGACTTTGATTCGTCAAATTTCTCAACATGCACATAGCGAAATCATTGGTATGTTACCAGAAGGCAATTGGATTACACGAGCCCCGTCATTAAAAAGAAAAGCCATACTTATTGCAAAAGTGCAGGATGAAGCTGGTCATGGTTTGTACTTGTATAGCGCAGCAGAAACATTGGGCATCAGCAGAGATGAAATGTATGATCAATTACATACAGGTAAAGCAAAATATTCTTCCATATTTAACTATCCAACGCTTAGCTGGGCAGATATGGGAGTAATTGGTTGGTTGGTTGATGGAGCTGCAATTATGAACCAAGTGCCTTTATGCAGAAGCAGTTTCGGCCCCTATGCAAGAGCCATGGTGAGAGTATGTAAAGAAGAGAGTTTTCACCAGCGTCAGGGCTTTGAAATATTATATGTGTTAAGTAAAGGAACTGCAGCACAACGAAAAATGGCGCAGGATGCAATTAATAGATGGTGGTGGCCTAGCATCATGATGTTTGGACCAAAAGATGATGAAAGCCCGAACAGTATACAAAGTATGAAGTGGAAAATAAAACGTTTCAGCAATGATGAACTTCGCCAGAAATTTATTGATGTTTGCGCCGAACAAGTAAAAGTGTTGGGCTTTACATTACCAGATAAAGATTTGAAATGGAACGAAGAAAGAGGTCATTATGATTTTGGTGAAATTAATTGGGATGAATTTTGGCAAGTGATCGCCGGAAATGGACCTTGTAACAAAGAGAGATTGGATGCCAGAAAAAAAGCATGGGCTGATGGAGAATGGGTAAGAGCTGCAGCTACTGCTCATGCTGCAAAAAAATCAAATAAATTGAAAGCAGCATAATAAATAAATCTAAACGCTTAATTCATATCTCCTTAATGTATCTCATATTTATAAATTCATAATTTTTAATTCTTAATTCATTATAGCATATGTCGTTTTCTACAATTAAACATTATTACGGCGATTATGGTGAAGCCAAAAACGGTGCGGCCGATATTAGTACCAATAATCAATCAAAGGAAGAATGGCCTTTATGGGAAATTTTTATCAGAAGCAAACAAGGACTAGATCATAAACATGCAGGAAGCTTGCATGCTGCTGATGCTGCAATGGCCATAGAAAATGCAAGAGATGTTTATACCAGACGAATGGAAGGTGTAAGTATTTGGGCTGTTGAAAGCAAATATATTCACGCAAGTAATCCTGTAGAATCTGGATCTTTATATGATCCTGCGAATGACAAAGCTTATAGGCATCCAACATTTTACGATTTGCCTGAAGAAGTAAAATACATGTAAATGAAAATGCTGAATAAAATAGATTACTTATTACACCTTGCTGATAATGCATTGATTATTGGACACAGATGCAGTGAATGGTGTGGACATGGGCCTGTATTAGAACAAGATATTGCCATTTCAAATATTGCATTGGATTATATCGGACAAGCAAGGAATTTGTATCAATACGCAGCTGAATTGATCAACAGCAAAAATGATCCATTATTAGGTTTTGTTTTACCTGCCACTGAAGATAGTTTGGCTTATTTAAGAGATACCACCGATTATAAAAATCATCTTCTATTAGAACTACCAAATGGAGATTGGGCAGTTACCACTTTGAGGCTTTTTTTATTTAGCAGTTACCAATATTTTTTATACAGCGAATTAATAAAAAATGAGGATGCACAATTAAGTGCCATTGCAGAGAAATCTTTAAAAGAAGTTACTTATCATGTACGATGGAGTGGAGATTGGGTGATTCGATTAGGTGATGGTACAGATGAAAGTAAAAATAAAATTGAAAAAGCGATTGATTATTTGTGGTCATATACTGGTGAACTATTTTCAGGAACTGAACAGTCAATTGAATTGAATTGGAACAAAAAAGTGGAATCAATATTTAATGAAGCCACTTTAATGATGCCTGCAAAAACATGGATGCAAGAAGGTGGTCTAAACGGAATTCATACAGAACATCTAGGATTTATTTTAGCAGAAATGCAACATTTACAAAGAGCCTATCCGAATAGTGAATGGTAATACCCCCCC
>REAV01000060.1 GCA_004294465.1 Sphingobacteriia bacterium
GTACACCAAATGACTATGGCCCCCAGTGCCTTCATTGCCAAATCCATCTGCAAATACATTTTCTCCTTTAGCCAATAATTGTACTTTGTTAGAATCAGCCACTTTATTTCTATCGATTGTTTCTTTACCAGAATCCCAAACAGAAAAAATAATTCTTCTTTCCGATTCACTATTCACTTGTATTCCAAAATAGCCTCTCGAAAAACCACATGCCATATAATAGCTATGAACTATATCTGCTCCAATGGGAACAGTAATTTCACTGTAGAAAGTAGTGGCTTTAATGCTATCATCTAAAGGATATTTTAAATGAACCGAAGCTGCATTTCTTCTTGGTTTTAGATTAGCATGAATTCCTTTTGCAGCAGTACCCAATAATTCTATTGATTGAATATCAGCAATGGTATTTATAGTTTGTTTAGTTCCAGAAATAGTGATTTGATAAAATCCAGTGTCTTTAATGGAAACAGTCCCTACATTTAATAATTTATACTTATTTGATTTGGGAATAGCTATTTTAAAATCTTTTCCAATAATTGAAAGATTGACTATTGATCCGGAAAATGCATTCTTGGCATTAATCTTTATACTTAAACTGCCCGGATTACTGATATGAAAAAAATAATTGACTTGTTGTTTTGTATTGATCCAATTTTGCAAACCATTTTCACTTGAAAACAAATTATCCCTATACGCTTCAACTGGAACAGCATATCCAGTGTTACCAGGAATTAAAAAAGTTTGTGATTGAACAAAAGAAATAAAGCAAAAAAACATGGAGACCAACCCTAATTTTCGCATAGCAGTAGTTTATACTCCCAAACTTAACGAAATGATCTCAGGTTTTTAAGAAATCCCTGAACCAATATCCAGAATCTTTAATAGTTCTAGCTTGTGTATCAATATCAACATGGGTAAGACCGAACTTAGCTTCAAATCCTTCAGACCATTCAAAATTATCAGTAAGGGTCCATGCAAAATATCCACTTAGATTAACGCCTTCTTTTTTAGCCCTTAGTGCTGCGGCAATATATTTTTTAAAATAGTCTATTCGTTGTTCATCTGCCACCCTTCCTTTATGCAAAACATCTTTAAATGCTGCTCCCCCTTCTGTAATAATTATTTCTTTGATACTACCATAGTGCCAGAATCGTTTGATCATCCTATAAAAACTATCTGCATTAATTTCCCAACCCAATGCAGTATGTGGAGCTTTTCGAGATGCTGCTTTAACTTCGGAAGCACTTAAATATGGAATTAAGGGATTGTGTTTTACAGTCAATACAAAATAATTTTGTATGCCGATAAAATCAAAATTAAACTGCATACGCTCTTTGTATTTCCAGGCCTTTGTGTGCAAATGCAATTTTTCTAAAAATGAGAACTGAGGGTCTTCCGGGTAACCCCTTCCTAAAACAGGTTCAACAAATAATCTATTCAATAATATATCAGCCCGCTTAGCTGCTGCAATATCGAGCATAGTATCTTTAAATGGCATTACTTCACTGCATGAAAAACAAGTTCCAATATGTGCATTACTCAGTTCTGCCCTTATGATTCTTCCCCCTTCTGCAGTGCAAAGGGCTGCATTATGAATGGCCGACATAAAAAGACTTAAACTGGTTTTTCCAGGAGCATGTTTCCCTAGCATATATCCTAAAGAAGTGAAGCCCATTGGTTCATTTAAAATAATCCAATTCTTTACTTTCCCTCCATATTCTTCTGCACAAATTTTAACGAATCGAGAAAACCACTTGAGCATTTGATGACTTGCCCAGCCCCCTTCTTTTTCTAATTCATGTGGTAAGTCCCAATGATATAGGGTAATATATGGCGTGAGGCCCAATAACAAACATTCATCAATTAATCTATGGTAAAAAGCAATTCCCTCTTTATTGATTCTTCCTGTGCCTTCAGGAAGTATTCTACTCCAAGCAATAGAAAAACGAAACACTTTAAATCCCAATGCTTTTACCAGCATTAAATCGTCTTTAAAACGATAATAAAAATCATTGGCAACAGAAGGTTTTGCTCCACCCTTTATTTTACCAGCTCTTCTAGCAAATACATCCCAATTGGACAACCCTTTTCCATCAGCTAAATAGGCACCTTCATTTTGTAATGCTGAAATGGCTACACCCCATTCAAAATGGCTGCCGAATTCGCTTGCTTTAAGTAAATGCTGAAATGACAATACAAAATTTTATACAAAGTTGAAGGGTTTCTTCATTAAGTCATTATTATGCAATTGTTATGTTTTATAAGAAATCATTATCCCAATTCAAACCAAACTGGGGCTTGCTCTTCTCCAACCGGATTATAATTAATAAACAGTTCTTCTCCATGCAAAATGGCCCTGACAGTTTTAATTGAAATGGTCAATGCATCATAATCCATTTCATAAGTACAATTATAATCAATGGCATGATTGTAAATAGAAACATAGCCCAAAGCAACTGCTGCCTGCTTTCCTCCATCACCCCATTCAAAAATGTAATTGTATAACATTGTTTGCTCAACCAGTAACCGATTGGCTTCATTCAATACTAATACAGGTGCAATTTCAATTGTAGTATTTGCAGGTATTTCAGCAGCTGTAAAAACGCCACGACCTTTGTTAGAAGTTTGATCTATGTATAATACAGAAAGTATCATTATTCGCCTTCTACATTGTGCTTCATATCATAAATCTGGTTCTTGTTTCCTAAAACAATCACCTTCATTCCTTCTTTAATGATGATAGAGCCAGGTGGATTAATTATAAACTTGCCATCTTCATCTTTAACACCAATACAATTAACACCAGTCTTTTTCCAATCCATAATTACAGATAAACTTTTGTTTCTTATTTCTGGGGGTAGTTTTTCATACCCTACAGATTCGATATTAATACTTTCCCCTTCTTCCCCACTTAAGTAATCGATAAATTCGACCACATCAGGTTTACTCACCAAAGTAGCCATATGTGTACCTCCAATTCTATCAGGCATAATTACATTGTCTGCACCGGCTTTCTTCAGTTTGATAACTGAGTTACTAAATGACGCACGACTAATAATATGTAATTTTGGATTTAAATACTTGGCCGAGAGAACAATAAAAACATTATCGGCATCGGTTGGCAAAGCAGAAATTAAACAACGTGCCTTATTAATACCGGCCTTGAGCAATACTGCATCATCAGTGGCATCTCCTTTAATATATAATAGTGATGGATCTTCATGTAAAAAACTGTCGATGTGCTCATCCGATTGATCTATTACAACAAATTTTTCTTTATGCCCTTTTAACGTTTTAGCAGCTTGTTGACCATTCCTACCAAATCCACATATAATTACATGCTGATCCATCAATTTAATTTCTTGCATAAGTTTTTTGTTTTTAAAATATCTATTGAGTTCTCCACTGGC
>REAV01000061.1 GCA_004294465.1 Sphingobacteriia bacterium
TATAACACCAATAGTTATCAATCTGGTCAATTGACATTTCAATTACCTACACTTAAACCTGGCAAACATAGCATCCGATTAAAAGCATGGGATGTATTGAATAATTCCAACGAAAAATCCATTGATTTAACAATTGTCCAACAAGAAAAACTCCATATTGGAGAAGTAAGAAATTTTCCGAACCCTTTTTCTACAAGCACCCAATTTGCTTTTGAACACAATCAACCGAATACCAATCTGTTGGTAGATTTATATATTTATAATAATGCAGGGCAAAGGGTGAAATCTATCAAACGCCTTGTAAACACAGAAGGTACAAGGAATGTACAGATCAGTTGGGCTGGAGACTCCGATTCTGGCCAAAAATTAGCCAAAGGAATCTATTTTTATCGTATTATTGTGGTAGCAGGTGCGCAACAAACTCAAAGCGCAGGTCAATTACTGCTTTACTAAACATACTGAATGGCATAATTTCTACGTTTAACTTTTACGAATTATCAATTACTTGTTTAAACGAATGTTTAGTCTAAATCGATTAATGATGAAGAAAATAATTGTAGTGTGTTTACTGAATGTAGCATTAGTGTCTTCAACTTTTGCTCAAACCGATTCAATTAATATTGTTTCTACCGCGGTTCCGTTTTTGCGCATCTCTCCCGATGCTCGCGCAGGTGGTATGGGTGATGCAGCTATTGCAACTGCACCTGAAGCCAATGCGGTTTTTTGGAATTTATCGAAAGTTGGTTTCGCTAAAAAAAGAACGGGTATTGCTTTTAACTACACTCCCTGGTTACGCGATTTAGGTTTAACTGATGTGTATTTAGCCAGTATGGGCTTTTACCATAAGTTGAATGAAACAAGTGCCATTTCTAGTTCTATGCGCTTTTTCAGCTTAGGAAATATTCAACTAACTGATTTTTCGGGAAATGTGTTGAATACCGTTCGTCCAACAGAATTTGCGATTGATGGCGGATACACCAGAATATTGAGTGATAAATTAAGCTTGGCGGTGGCACTTCGTTATATCAATTCGAGATTGGTCACTGGTGATGTTGGAACCGGAGTTGTATACCGCGCGGGCAATTCGATTGCTGGCGATGTTTCATTATTCTACAATGGTGTGAATGGTGATGGAGAAGGTTTTACTGCTGGTTTATCAATTTCTAATTTAGGTACCAAAATGGGCTATACCAATGATGCTCGTAATAAAGATTTTTTACCGGCTAATTTGGGTATTGGTTTTGGCTATACAAAAGCCATCAACGATCAAAATAAAATTACGTTTGCTTTAGATCTGAATAAATTATTAGTACCTGCTGCGCCTGTAGCAACTGGTAATTTTTCTGTCGATTCTGCAAATCTTGCCGAATATAGAAGCCAGAGTGTAATTAGCAGTTATGGTAAATCTTTTTCAGATCCAAAATCTTTCACTGCATCTATTGGTGCTGAATATGGTTACGACGAAAAATTCTTTTTAAGAGCAGGTTATTTTTATGAAGATAGATCAAGAGGCAACCGTAGTTCTTTTTCTGCAGGAGCCGGCTTCAACCTCAACTTCATGACCATCAACGTTTCTTATTTGGTGCCTTCAGGAAGTGGCGTTACCAGAAACCCTTTGAGCAATACACTTCGTTTGGGTATTGTATTTAATCTTGGGGATGATTATTAAAATCTCCTTTTTCAACTTTTAAGGATTTCATTCCTGATATTTGGCAACTTTTCGGGATTTGATTCCTGAAATTTGGCAACTTTTCAGGAATTATCCTATAATTACCTATTTTTGCTTATTATTTCTAGCAAATGATAAAGCGATTATTAACAGAAAATATTGAATCTAAATTAGGTACAGGTAAAGCAATTATTTTGCTAGGCCCTAGACAAGTTGGCAAAACAACTATTTTAAAAAGCCTTTTTAAAAACCTTGAAAATGAAATTTGGTTAAATGGAGACGAACTTGATGTTCAAGATTTATTTGCTAAAATGTCTTCTGATCGACTCAAAGCAATTATTGGGAATAAGAAAATCATTATCATTGACGAAGCACAACGTATTCCTGAAATAGGATTACGCCTGAAACTGATTACCGACCAAATTCAAGAAGTGCAATTAATTGCTACAGGAAGTTCCTCATTTGAATTAGCCAATAAATTAAATGAACCATTAACTGGAAGGAAATGGGAATTTCATTTATATCCTTTGTCATTTAAGGAAATGGTGAATCACCATGGTTTATTAACAGAAACTAGATTAATACCACATAGATTAATTTTTGGATATTATCCCGATGTTGTTAATCATATCGGGGACGAAAAAGCCATATTAAAACAATTATCTGATAGTTATTTATACAAGGATATTTTATTATTAGATCAAATAAAGAAACCAGAAGCATTAATCAAACTATTACAGGGCATTGCTTATCAGGTTGGATCCCAAATTTCATATAATGAATTAGCGCAATTATGTGGCCTAGATGCTAAAACAATTGAAAAATACATTCAACTTTTAGAGCAAGCATATATTATTTTTAGACTTGGCTCATTCAGTAGAAATTTACGGAATGAATTAAAGAAAAGTAGAAAAATTTATTTCTATGATAATGGAATTAGAAATGCCTTAATTGCCAATTTCAATCAAATAGAAAATCGAAACGATATTGGTGCTTTGTGGGAAAACTTTTTAATGGCAGAAAGAATAAAACACAATGCTTATCAACAAGAATGGGTAAACCATTGGTATTGGAGAACGAAGGAACAACAAGAAATTGATTTACTAGAAGAGTCAAATGGAATATTATCTGCCTTTGAATTTAAGTGGAACCCAACAGCCAAAACAAAAATACCTAATAGCTTTGTACAGGCTTATCCTGATACCCAATTTAAGATCATTCATAAAGACAATATTGAAACATTTTTACTTTAATTAACTTCAATTGTAAATAACATTATGCAAATACCTGAACTCTATAATATCTACTTAAATCATCCATCTATTCAAACAGATACACGTAAACTCAAAAAAGGTGATCTGTATTTTGCTTTGAAGGGCCCGAATTTTAATGGCAATTTATTTGCACTGCATGCTTTGAAACAAGGTGCGGCTTATGCTATAGTTGATGAAATTATTGAAGTGGATGGCATAAATAAAACTACTCTTGATAATACAATAACAGAGGGTCATGAAAATAATAATCATATTGAGTTGCGCCTTATTTTAGTAGAAAACGTTTTATCTACTTTACAAGAATTGGCTAAATACCATCGCCAACAATTTACGATACCATTTATTGCAATTACGGGAAGCAATGGAAAGACCACCAGCAAAGAATTGATCTATACTGTTTTAAATAGCTATTATACAACATTTACTACATTGGGAAATCTAAATAACCACATAGGAGTTCCACTC
>REAV01000162.1 GCA_004294465.1 Sphingobacteriia bacterium
TGGTGCTGCTTTTTGAACAGGCACGGGTTTAGAGAATGGGTCTTTGTGTTCAAATCCAGTTGCAATAAGGGTAATACCAATTTTCTTATCCAATGTTGGATCATAGCCCATACCCACAATTACGTCGGTAGCTTCACCGGCTTGCATACGCAAGTAGTTATTGATGGTCTCTACCTCATCCATGGTGCATTCGTGTTCACCTTCTGCACTATTAATATTGATTAAGATCCATTTTGCTCCTTTAATATCGCTATCGTTCAACAAAGGAGAACTCAATGCTTCTTCAATGGCGCGTTGTGCCCTGTCTTCTCCTTCTACTTCACTCTTACCCAAGATGGCTACACCACCATTTTTCATCACGGTGCATACATCGGCAAAATCCACAATAATATGACCACGGCTATTGATGATATCAGTGATACATTTAGCAGCAGTTGCCAATACATTATCGGCCTTGCTAAATGCTTCTTTCATTTTCAGGTTGCCATATTGCATGCGCAATTTGTCATTGCTGATCACCAATAAAGTATCTACATAGGGTTTCAATTGACGGATTCCCTCTTCTGCTTGTTGTAAACGTCTTGGACCTTCAAATCCAAATGGTGTGGTAACAATACCAACGGTTAAGATTCCCAAGTCTTTACAGATCTGAGAAATAATGGGAGCACCACCTGTACCAGTTCCACCACCCATACCAGCGCAAATAAATGCCATTTTGGTATTTACTTCTAGGATCCTTTTAATTTCTTCCAAGGATTCTTCGGTAGCTTTTTTGCCTACTTCAGGATTAGCACCAGCACCCAGACCCTGGGTCAAGTGTGGTCCAAGCTGGATTTTATTAGGAACCCGGCTTTGTTCAATGGCTTTGGCATCGGTATTGCAGATAATAAAATCTACACCCTCAATGTCTTGGGCAAACATGAAATTGACTGCATTGCTTCCTCCACCTCCAACACCAAGAACTTTGATGATAGAAGATTTCTGTTTTGGAAGATCAAAATGGATCATAAGGAAAGGTTTAGATGGACGTACTGTTTTCTCGGGGGGTACTGGATTGATGTATTAACGAAAAAAATTAATAATTATTTTATAATCTGATCTTCTTCCTCTTTGAACATGTCTATTAAGTTGTCTTTAAACATATTCCAGAACTTGTTTTTTCTTTGAGCCACATTCACAACTGGCGTTGTAGGAACCTCCATTTTCACTTCTTCTTCTTGCTTAGTAAGTGTAGATGGAACGTTCACTTTTACAAAGCTTGATTGGAAGTCTTTGTTATGGTGCTCATAGTCATTGTACCCTTTGAGGATTAAACCAATACAAGTACTGTACATAGGTTTCTTCAATTCCTCAATATGGTTAGGTGCCAAATGCTCATTGGGCAAACCAATTCTAGCATTAAGACCAGTAGTATATTCGGTTAATTGAATCAGGTGTTTTAGTTGAGATCCGCCACCAGTCAGGATAACACCACCGTTTAGTGCGCGGCTATCTAAACCAACTTGTTTTAAGTGATAGCTAACAAAATCCAAGATCTCACTCATCCTTGCTTGGATAATCTGAGCTAGATTTTTTACGCTAATTTCTTTTGCTGGCATGCCTTTTAAACCAGGGATGGTAATATAAGCGTTAGCTTTTGCTTCATCTGCCAAGGCACTACCAAACTGAACCTTCATGGCTTCTGCTTGGCTTTTTAGCACACCCAGACCCAAACGGATATCGTTGGTAATATTCTCACCACCAAATGGAATTACGGCAGTATGTTTTAAAATACCTTCATAGAAAACGGCTAAGTCAGAAGTACCACCACCAATGTCCAAAATGGCAACACCGGCTTCCATGTCTATCTCACTCATTACCGCACTTGCAGAAGCCAAAGGCTGTAACACTAGGTCTTTGGTAGAGAGTCCGCTCCTTTCCACCGCGCGATTAATATTGCGGATGGCGTTTCTGTCTCCAGTAATAATATGGAAATTAGCACCCACTTTAACACCGTTAAATCCAACAGGATCTTTGATGTTCTGGATATTGTCTACATGAAAATCCTGAGGAATCACGTCAATAATTTGGTCTCCAGCAGGAATAAAAGTCTTGCGTTGGTTGTTTACCAATTGGTCAATCTCCCAACCTTGAATCTCATTATCTGGCTCTTGTCTTACCATGTCGCCACGGGTTTGCAAGCTCTTGATATGATGACCGGCAATACCTACGTATACCTCTTTCACTTCTAAATCAGGATTGCTTTCATAGCAATTAGCCAAAGCCTGTTGAATGGCTTTGATGGTCTGGTCAATATTCAAAACTTGACCATGTTGAACCCCACTACTATTGGCCCTACCAAAGCCCAGGATTTCTAATTTGCCAAACTCATTTTTCCTTCCTGCGATGGCTGCAATCTTGGTGGTACCGATGTCCAGACCAACAATGATGGGCGATTCATTGAGACTCATAAAATAGCTATTTAGTTGTTAACGGATTATTGTTTGATTTATTGTTTTTAACTGGCTTTGAAGGCTTCTTTGTTTTGTTTTTATTAGAAGGCAATACTGCTTTGGGTTTTGCTGTTGCAACAGCGGGTTTAGCAACCGGCTTAGTTGCTGGAGGTGTCACCAACTTTGATGGTAGCGTTGCTGTCTTAACAGGAATCGCCGCAGGCTTTGTGCCCAAAGGCTCTTCTTCCACCGGAATGGGCAAGGTCTTTACAGAAAGATCCAGCAAGCGTTGCTTGGCTAATGCTGAGTCAATAAATGCTTTCTCAGTACCCCTTTTAACTGCCACTACTTGGTTGCTAAAACGGATGTCTAACTTTTCATAAGTATTGAGACCTTGTTGCACAAGAGCTTGTTCATAAAAGGCGTTCAACCTTTTGAATTTACCCTCTAAATGATCAGCTCCACCCAATAAAATAATATGATTACCTATCATGGGTATGAGTTCAAATTGACTTTGTGGATCAATATTTACTTGTTGAATCTGTGCCATCCAAAAAGAATCCGCCAAGATTTGTTTAGACAGATCTACTACCCCTTGCAAAACCAGACTATCGGGATGAGCCAATACGGGTTTGTCTGATGGAAAGTTGGTAAACACAGGAACTTTGGCACTGATTTTTTCACTTAAAGGCAAACGCAAACCCATACTGTCTACATAAAAAGAACCTCCACCAATATGAAACACCCTTGCTACTGGTTGTCTTTCTTGAATATGCACTTGCAGTGCTTGGTTATTGTCAAAATATAGTTCCGCATGGTCTACCCAACTATTGGCTTCCAATAAATTTTCTAGATTTCTGAGATTGGTCTTGGTGGTTGGATTGCCAATGACTTTGCCGTTGGTATTGATCAAAGCCAAAATATCTTGCTCGTCTAAGAACATATGTTGTTCCGCACCTACAATTTCAATTTGAATAGCAGTACAAAGTTTCTGAGACTTCTTAGTAATGGCCGCGCCAAATAATACAACAGCACCAATGCCAAACACTAACCAAAGGGTTTGGATAATGCGTTTTTTCCACGGTATGTTTTTAAAACTGATCAAGATGCCAAAATGTTTTTAACCTGTTGAACCAAAACATCTATATCTCCTGCGCCAGCCATGACTACTAAATCTGGTTTGTTTACTTCCATCCAAGCCAACATGGCTTCTTTCTCTAACACAGCTTTATCTGCTATCTGCATCTTGTCTAAAATGCTATAACTAGTTACGCCTTCCATGGGTAATTCTCTAGCAGGGTAAATAGGAAGAAGGATTACTTGGTCTGCCAGGTCAAGACTTTCTGCAAATTCCTTTGCAAGGTCATTGGTGCGGCTAAACAAGTGTGGTTGAAATACCAGCACCATTTTTTTGTTGGCAAACAAACTTCTTACGCCAGTAATGAGTGCGCGCAATTCTTCTGGATGGTGGGCATAATAATCAATCAACACTTGACCAGGTTGGTTAACAATGTATTCAAACCTTCTTTTCACACCTTTAAAATCCGCAATTGCTGCGCGAATCTTTTCGTCTTCAATGCCCAAATATTTGGCCACCGTAATAGCAGCAATGGCATTTTCAATATTGTGTAAGCCACCCATGGGTAACATTACATCTGATACCATAAAGTTGTTAAACTGTACATCAAAACAATAAGCGCCTTGCACCACTTGCAAATTCACCGCTTTTACATCGGCTAATGAATTTTGATAATCATAGTGGTATTGGTGCGCCGCTGTTAATTCAGCACTGCGTTTCATACCATACTTGCTCACTAGACAACCACCAGGTTTTAGCTTTTGTGAGAATTCAACAAAAGCATCAGTAACCGCTTCGGGTGTTCCATAAATGTCTAAATGGTCTGGGTCCATAGAAGTAATCACGGCCACATCCGGAACCAATTTTAGAAAACTACGGTCATATTCATCCGCTTCTACCACCACCACATTTCGCTCATGACTCCAAAAATTAGTATTATAATTCGCTGCTATCCCTCCTAAAAATGCGTTACAACCATACCCACTATGCCTTAAAATATGCGCAGTCATAGAAGTAACTGTTGTTTTTCCATGTGTACCTGCAATACAAATATTGAATGAGTTTTGCGTAATCCACTGCAAAATATCGCTCCGCTTGACTACAGTATAATTATTGGATTGATAATACACCAATTCAGCATGATTAGCAGGTATTGCTGGAGTGTATACTACTACATCAATATCTTTAGGAGCCAACGATAGATTCTCTTCATAATGAATTGCAATTCCTTCTTTTTCTAAAGTTGAAGTAAGGGTTGTAACTGTTTTATCATATCCACTAACTGTTACGCCTTTCGCCAAAAAGTACCTAGCAAGTGCACTCATGCCAATACCCCCAATGCCAATGAAATAAATTTTATTGATAGTAGTTAATTGGTTCATTATATCATTTTCAAAATTTCATTGGCAATCAACACATCTGCATTTAGTATTGCCAATTTTTTAATATTAGTAGTTAATGTATTCAATTCATCCTCATTCTTTACTAAATCTATAACCGTTTTAACCAAATGTTCTTTAGTCTCACCATCAGTAACAATCATGGCAGCTTCTTCATTTACCAATTGCAATGCGTTAGCTGTTTGATGGTCTTCTGCTGCATGTGGATAGGGAACCAATACAGCTGGTTTACCAACCACAGCAAGTTCAGTAACTGCCATTGCACCTGCTCTACTTACCACTAAATCTGCAGCTGCATAACCATATTCCATTTCTTGAATAAAATCACTGATCCAAATATGGCTTTTCAATCTCGCTGATTCTTTATATACAGTTGAACCTTGTTTTCCTGTTTGCCAAATCAATTGAATATTATTCTGTTCAAATGCTTCCATCCCATTTAATAAAGCTTCATTAATTGATTTTGCCCCAAGACTCCCTCCTACTGCTAAAACTGTTTTTTTTGTTGGGTTCAACCCAAAAAAAGCAATTGCAGTGTTGCGGCTCATTGTACATTCAGCAATTGATTTTCTAACTGGATTCCCAGTAATTACAATTTTATCAGAAGGGAAAAACTGGTCCATCCCCTTTGTTGCTACAAAAATTTTAGCTGCTTTCTTACCCAATAATATATTAGCTTTTCCTGCAAAGGAATTACTCTCATGAATGAATGTTTTAATACCATGTGCTTGGGCAAATCTTAATACTGGAAATGAGGAATAACCACCCACTCCAATAACTGCATCAGGTCTAAACTTTCTAAAAATTTTGATCACTTGCAAAAAGCTCAATACCAATTTAAATGGCAAGCTGATGTTTTTAAACATAGCTGACCTATCAAAACCAGCAATATCCAAACCAACAATGGCAAAACCAGCTTTAGGCACTTTCTCCATTTCCATTTTCCCCTTTGCTCCAACAAAAAGGAATTCAGCAGAAGGCATGATCATTTTTATTGCATTGGCAATTGCAACAGCTGGAAAAATATGTCCTCCAGTTCCACCACCCGCTATGATAAATTTCTTTGCCAATTAACTATTGTTTGCTGTTTTAATTTCGGGTTTTGCTATATTTCCCATTCCTTCTAATTGCTCAACATTTCGGGCAACACTTAATACAATACCAATTGCAGCACAGGTGAATAGGAAAGAACTCCCCCCCATACTTACCAAAGGAAGTGTAACCCCTGTAACTGGAACAAGATTCACATTTACAGCCATATTTGCAACTGCCTGAATTACTAAAGTAAAACTCAATCCTAACGCCAGGAATGCGCCAAAAGCATAGGGGCATTTTCTAAATATTTTTATACATCGAAATAAAAATATCAGGTAAATAAAAATCATAAATGCTCCACCCAGTAAACCATATTCTTCAATGATGATTGAATATATAAAGTCGTTATAGGCTTGAGGTAAAAAATTTCTTTGTTGACTATTTCCAGGACCAAGGCCTATTAAAATACTCCCATTAGAAATAGCAATTTTTGCTTGTTGAATCTGGTATGGGGTTTCTTTATCATTGGCATACATAAAATCCTGCACCCTTTTTACCCAGGTTCCAAATCTTCCCATAGATTTCAGCTTCTCTGCTACGACTGGTCTTGTAATATCTTCTTTAGCTCTTCCATCATAGGTAAGCATTGCTACTGAAATAATAAATGTAACAGGTATCATAGCAATTAGCACTGTAAGTAAAATATGCTTCATGCTGATTCTTCCAATAAACATTAATAAAAGAGAAGTAGCGCCTGTTAATAATGCATTAGACAAATTCGCAGGCATAATCAATGCGCATATAATTAACACCGGAGTAACTACTGGAATAAACCCTTTTTTGAAATCCTTTATCACTTCCTGCTTTTTACTCAACATTTTGGATATATACATAAACAAAGCTAGTTTGGCAAAATCACTAGTTTGAATAGTAAGATTAATGATGGGTAGCTTTATCCATCTGCTTCCATCATTAATTTTAGCGCCAAAAAATAATGTGTACAATAAAAGCGGAACTGAAATTAAAAAAAGGATGGTTGCTACTTTTGAGAAGAAAGAATAATTTACCCGATGCAAAAAATAGATAACCATCAATCCAATCATCGTAAACGCCAATTGTTTAAAAAGATAAATGTTGGCATTTCCTTTATACATTTTATAAGCAAGCGAACCAGTTGCGCTATAAACAACTAGAATAGATACCAAAGAAAGTACCACTACAATACCCCATATGTATTTATCTCCTCTAGTTCTTTCTATCAACTGACTTCGCATTCCTTCAACAGTAGGAATTTGCGAAAAAAGTGTATCGTTTATTTCAGGCATTCTATAATTCTTTTACCGCATCTTTAAATTGCATACCTCTATCTTCATAGTTTTTGAACAAATCAAAGCTTGCACAAGCAGGACTTAGTAAAACAACATCATCCTTAGCAGCAGATCTAAATGCTGCGTTCACTGCTTTCTTTGCACTATCTGTTTCGATAATTACCGGCACTAAACCTTTAAATGTGTCAATGATCTTTTTATTATCCACCCCCATACAAATAATTGCTTTTACCTTTTCTTTAACCAAATCTGCAATCAAAGAATAGTCATTGCCTTTATCTGTTCCTCCTAAAATGAGTACAGTGGGCTTGTTCATGCTTTCCAAAGCATACCAAGTGCTATTCACATTTGTAGCTTTGCTATCGTTAATAAATTCAATTCCTCTAACCATAGCAACAAATTCCATTCGATGTTCTAGGTTGTGGAAATTATTAACTGCTTCTCTAATTTTTTCCTTTCGGATACCAATAGTTGCAGCAGCTATTCCTGCAGCCATGGTGTTGTACTGATTGTGCTTTCCTTTAAGAGCAAAGTCATAAATACTCATGCTGACTCTTTCTTCTTGGATTCTTAGCATCATCTGGTCGCCCTTGATGTAGCCGCCTTTTTTTACTTCGTGTTTCATAGAGAATGGTAGTGGGTTAGTATGAATGGTTAGTAATGGGAGTTTTTGTGTGATTATTTCATCGTCATCGCAGTAGATGAAATAATCGTTGATGGTTTGATTTTCAATTATTCTAAACTTGCTATTGATATAATTTTCAAATTTGTACTCGTATCGATCCAGGTGATCTTCAGTAATGTTTAACAAAATGGCCACATCTGCTTTAAATGCTTTAATATCATCTAACTGAAAAGAACTGATTTCTGCGATATACCATTCTTTGGGATCCTCAGCTACTTGCTTTGCAAATGAGTAACCAATATTTCCAACCAAAGCACAATCCAATCCAACAGTTTCGCATATATGATATATTAAAGAAGTGGTAGTACTTTTTCCATTGCTTCCAGTGATGGCAATAATTTTACTATCCCCTTTAAATCGGTATGCCAATTCAATTTCACTGATAACAGGAATTCCTTTTAACCTAATTGATTTAACCAATTCATTTTTTTCAGGAATACCCGGGCTTTTAACTACTTCATCGGCTGCTAATACTTTATCTGCTGTATGCCCACCTTCTTCAAAATCAATCCCTGCACTTGTTAACTCCTTTTTATATTTATCTTTTAATATTCCTCCATCACTCAAGAAAACAGTATAGCCTTGTTGCTTTGCTAATAATGCAGCACCAACTCCGCTTTCACCTCCACCTAATATGACTATATGTTTGCTCAATGAATGACTATCTTATTTTTAAAGTAATGATTGATAAAACCACCAATAATACTGTTACAATCCAAAAACGAACGGCAATTTTACTTTCATGAAACCCTTTCTTCTGGTAATGATGATGTAGAGGACTCATGAGGAATACCCTCTTTCCTTCCCCATATTTTTTCTTAGTATATTTAAAGTAACCAACCTGAATCATTACACTCAAGTTCTCAACAAGAAATACTCCGCAGAAAATAGGAATCAACCACTCTTTTCTTACAATAATTGCCAAAGAAGCAATGATACCTCCTAGGGCTAAACTTCCTGTATCACCCATAAATACTTGAGCAGGATATGCATTATACCATAAGAATCCTATACATGCTCCTACAAATGCACCTGCAAAAATGGATAGTTCACCCAGATTAGGGATGTACATGATATTGAGGTAATCAGCAAACTTATAGTTACCACTTACATAAATAAAAATCAGTAAGCCTGCTCCAATGATTGCACTCACACCGGCAGCAAGCCCGTCTAATCCATCTGTAAGATTGGCACCATTACTAACTGCTGTAATAATGAGTGTGACAATTAAAATATAAACAATCCAGGTATATTTTTCAGCACCTTCTCCTATCCAACTAATGAGTTTACTATAATTGAATTCATGATTCTTAACAAATGGAATTGTAGTAATAGGTGTTTTTACTTTTACAAAACTTCTTTCGATACCATCCATTTGACGAACAACAATGGAAGTATCTTTGGCAAATCTTTCTCCTTTTTGAAGAACAGTTACTTTTCTTTCGGAACCAATAATTTCTCTTTCAACTGTAACTGCATTACTAAAATATAAGGTAACACCTATGATCACACCTAGTCCAACTTGGCCAATGATTTTAGAAATTCCAGCTAAACCATCGCTGTCTTTCTTTTTATATGACTGCCCAGCTTGAAGCGCTGCTTTTCTTGCGCGAATTTTAAAAAGATCATCTAAAAAACCAATCACACCCAGCCATACCGTACAAAGAATCATTAAACGGATATATACTTTATCGAGATTGGCAAATAATAATGTGGGTATAAGAATACTCAATAAAATAATAATTCCACCCATCGTTGGAGTGCCTTTCTTCTGTTGCTCTCCTTGTAAACCTAATTCACGAACCGACTCTCCAATTTGTTTCTTTTGTAAGAATAAAATTATTCTTTTACCATAAACTGTTGCAATCAATAAAGACAATAATATAGCCATCGCAATCCTGAAAGTCAAGAATTGGAATAATCCTGCACCAGGAATATCAAAATGTTGTTTTAGCCAATTAAATAATTGATACAGCATGGTTATTGCTTGTTTGAGTTGATAATAATTTTTCCAAAAGCTTCCAACAATACTTGTTTATCATCAAATGGATATTTTACTCCATTTATATCTTGATACTTTTCATGCCCCTTCCCTGCAACCAAAACAATATCTTCTGCTTTGGCAAAATTGACCGCAGCAATGATGGCTTCTTTTCTGTCAACAATAGTGATGTACTTTCTCTTTGCTGCGCTTGTTAAACCAGTTTCCATATCACCCAAAATAGCTGTAGGGTCTTCCGTTCTAGGGTTATCGCTTGTGAGAATTACACGATCACTTAAATCGCAGGCAGATTGAGCCATAATTGGTCTTTTGGTCTTATCTCTATCTCCACCACAGCCTACAACTGTTATAATTTGCTCATGCCCTTTCCTTAATTTTTTAATGGTAGCCAATACATTCTCTAAAGCATCTGGTGTATGTGCATAATCAACGATACCAATTATACCGTTGTTACTAATGATATAATCAAATCTGCCTTCAGCCCCACTTAGTAAACTCAGAGCGGTCAATACAATATGACTCTCTTCACCCAAACAAATAGCTGCACCATAAACTGCTAAAAGGTTATAGGCATTAAATTCCCCGATTAATCTAAAATGAACTTCCTGTTCATTCACCAACATGATTAATCCAGTCAAGGCATTTTCTAAAATTTTCCCTTTAAAAGCAGCTATTGTTTTTAAACTATATAAATATTTTTTAGCGATGGTATTCTGCAACATCACTTCTCCCCTTTTATCATCGGCATTTGAAATTGCAAAAGCTGTAGCAGGAAGTTGATCAAAAAAACTTTTCTTTACCCGTATATATTCTTCAAATGTTTTATGGTAATCTAAATGATCATGTGTGATATTACTAAATAAAGCACCAGCAAAATTCAGCCCGGTAATTCTATGCTGGTGTATTGCATGACTACTACATTCCATGAACACATGTGTACAACCCTCATTTACCATTGTATTTAACAATGCATTTAATTGAATAGCATCTGGAGTAGTGTGTGTTGCAGGAATGATAGTATCGTTAATCTGATTTTGAACGGTACTGATTAGTCCACAGGTATATCCTAATTGACGGAATAATTTAAACAGTATAGTGGCTATAGTGGTTTTACCATTTGTTCCTGTAACTCCAACCAGCGCTAACTTTTGTGAAGGATGATTATAAAACTCTACAGCCATTAATGCAGCCGCTTCCTGCGAATTATTTACTTGTAAATAAACCACTCCGCTAATTAGTTCATCGGGCATAGTTTCACAAACAATCGCTATAGCACCAGCATTAATTGCTTTATTGATGAATAAATGCCCATCGGATTGTACCCCATTGATTGCAACAAACAAAGATCCTACAGTTACCTTACGAGAGTCAATTTCAATAGCAACAACAGAAGAAGATAAATCTCCTACGCTTTGTTTGATTTTAATTGATTTTGTAAGCTCTTGTATTCTTTTCATGTTGCTTATCAACTTAATTGAGTAATAAAATAATTTGTTGCCCTTTAGCAATAGCTTGTCCTGGCAATATTGATTGTTCTTCTACTTTTCCTTTACCCTTCACACTTACAGTAAGACCCATTTCTTCGCAAAGGAATATGGCATCTTTTAATCCCAAACCTTTTAATACTGGCATTGATTTATCGTCTACCAGTTTTCGTTGTAAAACCAATGAAGCATTTGTGCTTTGAATACTGCTCCACTGATCAGCCCTACCTGTTGAATCTTGATATTTAAGTTTTAGTTGGTTACTTAAATACGTGATATCAGATTTATATCCAGCATAATTATAGGAAATGCTGTCCGACTTTTTATTGTTTACCAAATTGGATTTAGTGCCTCTCAAATAAGTACTGTATAATCTATCAGCAATTTCTCTGAATACCGGACCTGCAACAGATGCCCCATAGAATACTGGCGCAAAAGGTTTGTTTTTTATTACAACAATACAGGTGTACTGTGGATTTTCGGCTGGGAAATATCCTGCAAAAGAAGACTGGTATATTTTAGAAGCATAGCCTTTATTACCGTCTGCAACCAATGCTGTTCCGGTTTTACCAGCTACTTTATAAGGAACACCCTTAAATAATTCTTTGGCAGTTCCTTCAATACAAACGCCTTCTAAGCAAGATTTTAATTGAGCCAATGTTGCATCACTACAAATTTTTTCATCCAATACTTTGGGTAAAAATTCTTTTAACAAAATACCTTCTTCTTTTATACTGCTTACTAAATAAGGCTTCAACATGGTGCCATTATTTGCAATCGTATTGTATAACATAGCAGTTTGTAAAGGACTAATAGAAAGATTATATCCAAAAGCCATCCATGGCAAAGTAGTAGGTCCCCAGAATTTTCCCCCAGGTTTATATATTACCGGAGTTCTTTCACCAACTAAATCAATCCCAGTAACTGTATCCATTCGCATTTTATTCAAATGCTTTAAAAACAATTGAGGGTTAGCTGCATAATGAGTAACTGCCATTTTAGCCATAGCAACATTTGAACTTAATTCAAAAGCGTGTTTCACAGTAACTTCATTTTCCTTGTGTACTTCTGAATCGTAAACAGTTTGACCCGCAATTCTCCATGCACCATGCTCTAAAGTAACTATTTGATTCAGGTCTACTTTCTTATCTTCCAATAAAGCCATCATGGTGGCTAGTTTAAAAGTGGAACCTGGTTCACTTGGGCTAATCGCATAATTAAAATCTTCCCAATAGGCCCCTTCACTTCTTTTACCTAAGTTGGCAATTGCTTTTATTTTTCCAGTTTTTGTTTCCATTACAATTGCACAGCCATGATCTGCATCATTTTTAATCATCATCTTCATTAATGCAGTTTCAGTAATATCTTGAATAAACACATCGATAGTACTTACAATATCTTTGCCTGTTTCAGGTTCAATTAAATAAGTATCGTCAACCGGAACACCTACTCCACCTGCAATTGAACGAACTGTTTGTTTTCCATTTCTGCCTTTTAAAATACTATCATATGTCATCTCTAAACCCACTTTATTAGAATCCCTGGCCAGGCCAATTGTTCTAAAAGCAAGCATTTGATATGGATTCAAGCGAATGGTTCTTTCATTTGCAATGAGTCCACTTTTGTATCGGCCTTGTTTAAATAAAGGAAAACGTCTTAACTCATCATACTCTCTGAAAGAGATTTTTTTCTTTAATGGAAAATAACTCTCTTCTGCTTTATACCCCTGCTGTAATATTGATTTATATTCTGCTGCAGAAAAGTCTTTGAACAAATTGGCTAAACAAATACTCAATGAATCAATGTTCTCTCTAAATCTTAATCCATTCTTCTCTCTTAAAGCAGCAACTCTGAAATCGATGTAAATATCAAATTGTGGTATACTCGTACTCAACATTTGCCCATCCTCACTATAAATAGTACCTCTTTGTGCTTCAATTTCATCTATTCGCTGGTGTAAGCTATCGCTCATACTGCGCCATTTAGCCCCTTCAAACTGTTGGATATATACAGCCTTTCCAAAAATGGCGATACAAGCTACTACCACCAGTATATAACTGAGGTAGACTCTCCATAATATATCGCGTTTTACTTCCATTAATTATTCTTAATTCTTTCTGGCATGTCTTTACTTACTATTAAACCAAGAGGTGCAGATGCTTTTACTATCTGCGCTTCTTCCGTTTTATACATTACTTCACTTTTTAAAGTTTTATATACATATTGCAACTCTTTCAAGTCATTATTGATGGAATTTATTTGACGAATTGTTCTATCTGCCATATGCCCGTTGGCGATATAGAGTACAGCTAACAATGAAAGGAATAAAAAGAATGGAATATTCTTTAACACCCACTCATAATTGAGCAAGGCTTTTAGGATATTTTTTTGAGGTGTTTTGTTTTCGGTCACCGGGCTATTTTTACACTTTACAATTAAAATTCAATTTCAACAATCGAATCCTTATCTATATTTTCTCCGCTACTCTCAACTTTGCACTTCTACTTCTTTTGTTTTGTTTTAACTCAATGTCTCCTGCAGTAATTGGTTTTTTATTGACTTGCAGAAAAACATTTTTTTTACTGCTTATTTCAAAAGGATTTTCTACCACTTCTTCAAAGCTTCCTTGTTTAAAAAAATTTTTCACCATTCTATCTTCAATTGAATGAAACGTAATAATGGCAGCTCTTCCGCCTGGCTTCAACACTAAGGGCAATTGTTCCAATAACAATTTGAGTGCACCCATTTCGTCGTTTACTTC
>REAV01000163.1 GCA_004294465.1 Sphingobacteriia bacterium
CATGTGCATACTCATGAAATAAATTATCAGAATATTCTTGGCCACCAATAGTTACGTATTTAAACTGATTGTTGAATGTGATCATGGTTTGATGCTCCATTCCCGAATTAGGCACTTCGGCAATCCCAATTTTTTCTTTGTACCAGGGGTACTCACCAAAATATTTTTCTAAAATTTTACTGTCGCGAATTTTTGTTTGAATTAATTTTTTAGCATGCATGGTATCTTCTACAAGCACATAAAACTCAATAGGTACAACATGATTATTAATAGTAGTATAACTGTCTTTAGCTACATAGTATTTTCCAATATTAAAAACGATGCAATAATTACTGATGGTATAATTGGTTTTCCAGGAGAAAGTTGTTTTATTGTTTTTAGTAATTGTTTTTTGCAACAATCCTGGACCAGCAACAGACAATCCATTTGGAACAGTGATGTTCAGTTCTGCTCCTTCATTGGGCTCGTCACTTGGATGGTCTTTGCATGGAAAATACAAACGACCTCCTTCTTTTTGTACATTAATCGAAACCCAATCATTTCCACTCCGGTCTTTAGACCAAGTAAAGCCTCCCAACCATGGTGGCCTTACAGCAATCGGTGGGTTACCGCCATAAATAATATCTACGTCGTGCTTACCCGTTTTAAATGAAGTTCCTGTAATATAAATCAGGTCGTTTTTTTGTTGGAATGCTGCCGCTTTTTTATCTACGGTGATTTTTTCTACTTTCAACAGATGTACCAAATCCAATAAGATAGTATCTGATGCTTGAGAAAGATTGAGTGTAATAACCGTGTTTCCCTGAATAGACTTATTGGAAATATTTACATCCAGATTGATGGTATAATGTCTTATATCCATTATTGCTTGAAGGGGTTTTAATTTTCCTCCAGATGACATATAACCAATGTCTAAGCCCTGTGAAAAAATGGATTGTACAAACAACAGCGCAGTGGCGAATAAATATAATTTTATACTAGTTGGTTGGGGTTTAATGGCTATCATGACCTAAGATTGAGTATTAAATATAGAATATTTTTATAGTAATGAAATTCTATTAATTCAATATAGGTGGGTGATTTAGAGGTATATATTTCTGAAACATAAATATTCCCTATGATTTAGTTTTGGTCTTCCAACCACAGTTATTCAATTGTTTATATGAAGTTTTATATATTTAATCAATCAAACATAAATATGAAAAGAATCCTAACATTTACATTATTATTAGTTATTTCTGTAACAATTGCATTTGGACAAACACCCATTGATATTACCGAAAACACCTTTAAGGTTTCAACTTTAAGCGAAGAGGTTTTTTATTTTGGATTCGCAGAGGGTGATCAATTGATTTTCAATTTTGAAGAAATAAATGGAAAAGAATTGAAAGAGGTGGAAATAATGGCTTTAACATCTAAATCACTCTATTTGGACTATAAGGTTAAAAAAATCGAAAAAAAAATCTTGATAATTGAAGAAACAGGCGTTTACAAATTCCGTTTTACAAATTCTAATATTTTATCAGGTCGTGTATGTAAGTTTAAAATACAAAGAATTCCAGCCAATGAAAAAACAAGAAAGTTTAATACTACTGTTTTTAAAAGAACACTTTATGACACTTCCTACTATAGCGAGCAAGAAAGATTTTTAGTAAAATCAGATACTACAACTAATGAAGTGTTCAACCAAATAGTAAGAGTTCAACCTAGGGAAAATACTAGCGACAATAGAAGGATAATTAATTTTAGTTTACCATCAAATACTGTATTTTGGAGTTATTATATTGGTGTTGACCAGAATGGCCAGCAATCTTTTGATGCTGCTTCAAGAAAACTTGTTTCAAGCGCATCACCTTTAATGACTAAGCTTAATAGCAATAGCCCACTAACTGCATTGGCTTTAGATATTCCATCATTCTTGTCTCAAGTCTATAATGGGGAAGATATTGAGTATGTTCTTTTGGAAGCACCATTCCTAAATCTTTACACTAGCGGAAAAACTTATGGTTATTTAAAATATGGAAAAGTGGTGAATGATTTTGCAAGAATGCTTCCAGTTAAAGGAAATGTATCATTTTGTTTTACCAACGACAACCCATCTACATCGGTGTCCGTTACAATAAAAGTTCAAGCTATACAAGTAAACTCCATTTATGATACTAGAACAGTTAAAAAAATGAATATTACTTCAAAAGAAGATATGTATTTGAAAAATTAAAAAGTCAGATTATAATACCAGTCAATATAAAATAACAATGACTAGATGTTCTAATTACCTATTGGCAATTTTTACGACCTTAACTTTTTGTTCTTATGGGCAACAAACATGGGGCACAGTTGAAAATAAAAATGATTTAGCATCTCAAACTGATTCAGCAAAACTTGAGCACTACTTTCAATGGCAAAATAGTCAAAAAAGTATTAAGCAATTTAAATACGATGATCAATTACTCCTTAAAATTGAAAAAAAAAGAGATAGTTTAAAGATTCTACAATTCCTCACTAAAAATTATAAAATCATTAAACCAATTGCAGACTTTCCATATAAACCTGCAGACCTGGTTAAATATACTTATGCTATTGATTTAAATGGAGACAATTTGCTTGATATGGTTTATGTTGGCCCTTATAGTGGCGATTATAAGATCAGCCAAATTTTTCTAAACAATGATGGCCAGTATAAAAAAGTTTTTTCTGGCAAGCAAGAAATAGTAAAAATAGGCTTTTCCAAAAAAAGACTAAATTCATTTACTTTACTAAACCCTGGTTGTTGTGCAGATCCAGGACAAGTAGAATACAATTATAAAGTTAGCTTTTCAACAAACAAGCCAATTTTCAAACGTACACATACAATTGGCTATTATAACGAAACTGAGAAACCATTATCTATATTTACAAAGACCAAAGCGTTCATTGTTAAAGCCGATAAAGCTAAATTGAGATTCGAATGTTATCCATTAGATATAGAACATCCATTTTATGGAATGTACGGTAATTCAATTGCTAGTTATAAATCAGGATCAAAGGGAAAAGCGATTGGATTTAAAAAAGAGAATGATGTTGATTGGATTTATGTAATAATGAGTTCAAAAAATAAGATTGATAATTGCGATTTTTCTACTTTTAAAGATCAACCAACACAAATCAGGGGTTGGATATTAAAGACCGATATAGAATGGAAATAGAGATTTTTTCAAGTGTTTATTCCTAATTAAAAAGGGGGTAAATGATCACTTCTTCCCAAACAACAAAAAATGTTGAATAGGTAAAAAGTCGCCACGATAACTCAACTCAAAACCATTTGCCCCTAATTCTTTTTTCAATTGTTCCACCGTTGTTTTGTGTAATGCTTTAATAGGTATAGTGGGGTCTTCTCCACGGTATTCTATCAACAGTATCTTACCGTCTTTTTTTAATGCCGTTTTTAGTGATTGTAACATTTCATGAGGATATTCCAACTCGTGGTATACATCTACCATGATAGCCAGATCGATACTATTTGCGGGCAGGTTGGGACTTTTTTCTGAACCTTTTATTACACTAACAACCGTATCGCGAATGGCTTGTTTCTTTTGTGCTAAAAAATAGAGCAACTCGTCCTGTACATCTACAGCATATACTTTTCCTTTTGGAATCTTTGCTGCGATCTTAAAACTATAATAGCCCGTACCTGCACCAATATCCGCCACCACTGCATTCTTGGGTAAATTCATTTTTTGTATGGCCAACTTTGTATTCTCTTCTTCTTGTCGAGTATCCCGCTCCAACCAATCACTGCCTGCTGCTCCCATCACATAAGAGATTTCTCTCCCTAAATAATATTTACCAATGCCATCGTAGGATTTTTTTTGATAAGTATAAATTGTATCAGAAAAATGTTTGATCGAAGTGTTGGCTGCTGCCGATTGAAATATGCACATTAATCCAAGTGCAAAAAAACGAAAGTAAATTTTCATACATAGCATTGTGCGTAAAGTTAACAACAATGATTTACCTCAAACGAAAGCGCTCATCTAAAACTTCTTTCCAATCAATAGTTTATATGCAATTATTTTATTATCTTGTTTTGACTTCCTCTTTATTTGTGCGTATTTTATTAAACAACAAATCAACCCAACCAACATGCATTCAACCAACAACCCCGCTGAACAATCGGCTACGGCTGCATTTGTACCTGTAACCAACTCCGAAAGAATATTGCCTATCGACATCATGCGGGGCTTTGTGCTTTGTGGTATCTTGCTCATGAATATAACTGGATTTGGTTTATATGGATCCTATAGTAATCCAACTGTATCGGGTGGTTCAACAGGTTGGGACCTCTATACATGGATTACTACCAATATGGTTTTTGAAGGAACCATGCGTGCCTTGTTCTCTCTTTTATTTGGGGTTGGCACATATATTATTTTAGATCGATTAACTAAAAGTCATGCTGGTATTAAAGCGGCCGACATTTATTTTAGAAGATTGATGTGGATGATCGTTTTTGGATTGATTCACGGCTACCTTTTATTATGGACCGGTGAGATATTATTTGATTATGCAATCATGGGAATGTTGCTCTATTCGTTTAGAAATCTGGCTCCCAAAACCTTGGTTTGGATTGCTTTATTGTTTTTCTGCATCGGAGCTTTTTGGACTTATACTGAATACAAAGAAGATCAAAAATTAGTAGCAGATGTGGCCATTGCCAAAACGTATACAGCTCAAGGCAAAGAGCTTACTAAAGAATTAAAAGCTGCAACAGCTAGATGGGAAAAAATTGAAGAAAAAAAATCACCGAAAGCGGTAGCAGAAGCAAATGAAAAAATGCGTAAGGGCTACTTCAGTTTAGTAGCTCATTTGGCTCCATACAATAAAGAAACAGATACTATTTGGGTATACCGTTTCGACTTATGGGATGTATTAAGCATGATGTTATTGGGTATTGCTTTTTATAAATGGAATCTGTTCTCTGGCCAAAAATCATATCGTTTTTATGGGTTGATGGTGTTGTTTGGTTACGCTATTGGATTAAGTACCAACTATTACGAAGTAACATCTCTCATGAATGATAATTTTTCTTTTCTAGCGTTTTCTAAAGCAAACATCACCTATGATTTGGGTAGAGTTCCAATGGCTATAGGACATATTGGGTTAATTATGATCTTTACTAAATTACCCATTCTCGGTTGGCTTAAATTGAGACTGGCGGCAGTTGGTAAAATGGCATTGAGTAATTATATAATGCATTCGCTCATATGCATGATCATCTTTACTGGAGTTGGTTTTGGATTATTCGGTAAACTGCATCGTCACGAATTATACTATATCGTTTTCGCAATCTGGATTTTTCAATTAATTCTTAGCCCGATTTGGTTAACCTATTTTCATTTCGGTCCAATGGAATGGTTATGGAGAAGGTTGAGCTATCAGTATAAGCCGCCTTTTAGAAAATAAATTCCATAAATTGTAACATGCTTTATTGTACAAGTAAATATACTTTACTATTCGCTATCATTTTCATTGCAATGAGCGCGTATGGACAAACTACCTATTATATTACTGCACCAAGAGTTTTTGATGGCAATCAACTACATGAGAATTGGGCTTTAATTGTAAAGGCCGACAAAATTATTGCGGCAGGCCCGGCAACGGAAATGAGTACTCCTGCTGGTGCAACCAAGATCAATTATCCGAATGCTACCATAACACCTGGTTTAATTGAAGGACATTCTCATATGCTGCTCTATCCTTACAATATCAAAGAATGGGATTTGCAGGTAGCTAAAGAAACGGATGAGTACAGAACTATTAGAGCAACCATTCATGCTAAAAATACTTTGTTGGCGGGCTTTACAACAGCTCGTGATTTGGGATCGGAGGGTGCAGGGTATGCTGATGTTGCTTTGAAAAAATCGATTGAAGACAATATTATCATTGGTCCTCGTTTATTGGTGGCGGGCCGTGCCATAGTTGCTACTGGTTCTTATGGCCCCAAAGGGTATGATCTAGATAATCAAATAATGTTGGGTGCAGAAGCGGCTGATGGAATGGATCTTCCGCGTGTAGTTCGCGATCAAATTGGAAAAGGGGCTGACCTTATAAAAGTATATGCCGATTATAGATGGGGACCTAACGATGAAGCTCGCCCTACTTTCACCCTGGATGAATTAAAACTCGTAAATGAAATTACTCTGAGTAGTGGCCGTGTAATGGTTTGTCATGCAAAAACCAAAGAAGCTATTCGTAGAGCAGTATTGGCAGGGGCAACTACCATTGAACATGGTGATGACCTCGATGCGTCAACTGCTCAACTCATGAAACAATATGGAGTGGTGTATATTCCAACATTGGCTGCCACAGAGTCTACATCTCAATACAAGGGTTGGAAAAAAGGTGTAGAGCCGGAACCCGAAGCAGTACAAAATAAAAGAAGAGCTTTTAAAATTGCAATTGGCGAAGGTGTTATCATAGGTATGGGTGGAGATGTAGGTGTGTTTGCTCATGGCAATAATGTACTAGAAATGGAATTGATGGTGAACTATGGCATGAAACCAATCGATGTGTTGAAAGCGGCTACCAGTATTAATGCCAAAGCTTTTCAATTAGACACAGCATTTGGAAAAATTGAAAAGGGTATGAAAGCCGACATCGCCATTTTTTCGGGCGACCCTTCTAAAAATATTTCCGACTGCAGAAATGTTTTATTGGTAATGAAGGACGGTGTAATTTATAGGCAGGAAAAATAATGGTTACCAAAATAGATTTCAATAAAAAATCAAATTCTTTCGATATCAATTAATAGCATTACGTAAACTTACCATCATGAAAAAAATCCTTTTTGTTTTATTGAGTATCATCTTCTTGCAACAACTAACAGCGCAAGACACATCATTAATTTACCGCAGGCTAGATTCTATTGCCATTATCGATCAAAAAGTAATGATGCCTATGCGTGATGGTGTGCGACTAGCAACAGATATTTATCGCCCAAAGGGCAATGCAAAAGTGCCGATTATTTTTTCTAGAACACCTTATAATTTTAATACCTGGATTGATGGTAAAATGGTTACAGGCACTATACAAGCTGCTTATGAAGCGGTTAGTAGAGGCTATGCCTATGTAGTACAAAACGAAAGAGGCCGCTATTTTTCAGAAGGCACCTGGGATATTTTGGGCACTCCAATTACAGATGGCTATGATGCACTGAGTTGGATGCAAAAACAAATATGGAGTAATGGTAAAGTGGGATTGATCGGTTGTTCTTCTACTGCGGAATGGCAGATGGCAGTTGCTTCACAGAATCATCCGGCACTTGCTGCAATGGTGGCCCAAGGTTATGGTGCTGGAGTTGGTCGAATCGGAAAATTCAATGAGCAAGGAAATTGGTACAGAGGTGGTGCACAACAAATGTTGTTTACTTCCTGGTTGTACGGGACTCAAAACGATCAATATAAACCAACACTTCCAAAAGATATTAAGCAAGCCGACTTACAACGCTTACAGCGATTTTATGATATGGGTACCGAAATGCCTCGTGTTGATTGGGCGGTAGGGTTAAAGCACCTTCCTGTTAAAGACATCATTAAAAATGTAAATGGACAAATAGGCATTTATGATAAAATGATTCCTCGTAAACCCAATGACCCAGCATGGTTCAAGGGAGGCCTGTATCATGATAATATGCCTTTTGAAGTACCTTCTTATTGGTTTGTTTCTTGGTATGATGTTTCTTCTGCACCCAATATTGCGTTGTTTAATCATGTGCGCAACAATGCAAAAAAACAAGGTGTGGCAGACAATCAATATTTAGTGATTGCTCCCGTACTGCACTGTTCTTATAAAAGAGCAACAGAAAATACCATTGTTGGCGAACGCAGTGTAGGTGATGCACGTTTGAATTATGATGAACTTACATGGGGTTGGTTTGATCTTTTATTGAAAGGAGAAAAAAATGATTTCAAACAAAAAAATCCTCGTGTTAGATACTATACCATGGGCAGCAATAAATGGCAAGCTGCAGAATCTTTTCCTTTGCCCAATACCAAAGTGCAAAATTTTTATTTAACGAGTGAAGGAAAGGCCAATACCAGTAATGGCAATGGTAAATTAGTGATGAAACCTTCAACAACCGATATGCCCGATGCATTTACCTATGATCCGATGAATCCTGTTCCTTCATATGGAGGTAATGTTTGCTGTACCGGAAACGCTGTGCAGGGAGGATCTTACGATCAATCTAAAATGGAATTAAGGGATGATATTTTAGTTTATACATCTGATGAATTAAAAGAAGGAACAGAGATTACTGGTTTTATAGAATCCACCTTATATGTATCTTCTACTGGATTAGATACAGACATCACTTTGAAATTGATTGATGTATATCCTGACGGCAAAGCATATAATTTGGATGAAACCATCCAAAGACTTCGTTACAGAGATGGCTATAACAAAGAAGTTTGGATGGAGAAAGGCAAGGTGTACAAAGTAGATTTAACTCCGTTGGTTACGAGCAACTATTTTGCAGCAGGTCATAAAATTCGCATTGAAGTTTCAAGCAGTAATTTTCCGCGCTTCGATCGTAATTTAAATACTGGCGGAAAAAATTATGATGAATCAAAAGGAGTTATAGTAGAAAATAAAATTCATCACTCAGAAAAATATCCTTCTGTAATTAAATTACCGATTATTCGGTAAGGGAAACCCCATGCTTTCAGCACACCAAAAAATATTTACAATATAGTAGCGTTCCTTGTCTTTAAAAAGCTGGATACTGTTGATGCCCCTATTGGTAGCAATTCCTTGGGGGCTTTCACTGGTTAAATATGTGCTAAAAACATGGACAATAGTTCCATATTCCTGTATTTCTTGGGATAGTTCTTTTTCAAAAAACCCCGTTTTAATTCGGCTAGTAAACATCGTAATATATTCTTCCGGGCTAAGCATTTTATACTGAAAATCACCATTAGGTGTTTTTGAAGTTGGTATTAACTTGGCATCTTTTCCGAACAAAAACCTAAATCGATCCCAATTGCGATCCTTTCCTGCTTCGCCAGAAATTACTTCATAAAGGCTTTTAATGATTTTATCAACCGACTTAACATCATTCGAATAATCTTGGGCATATAGTAAAGAATTAAGCCACAAGAACGCCACTACAAAAAATGTTTTTTTCATCTTCTTAATTTTTTGCCGAAAAAACCTTCAAATAATTTGGGATAAAAAACGAATATAAATTTATACTCTATGATGATCAGCTCTCCAGTTTTGAATGGCTGTTTTAATTGCTTTGCTGGATAAATTTTCAGCTGCCGCTTTTTGAGCCAACGCAACAAATTCATCATCAGATGCAAAACGCAATGCAATGATTTGTCCGATTCGTAGTTCCTTTGGCAATAATTTTCCGGTCATAGCAAAATATCTTAAATTCTCTTCTGCCCTGATGGCTCGGTCCTGTGCTTTTAAAGCAAATAAGCGGGCATAAGCAAAAATGAATCCTAAAATGATAGCTACTAAACAGATCAATGAAGCAGAGTATAAGTTTTCGGAGGCCGAATGTGAGAGATTAATAAATGATCCAATTAATAATGCAAGAATGGCCAAAAAAGTAATTCCATGCCAGCCAGCTACTAATCTTCTATGGTTGCTAAAATTTTGAGTTTTCATGTGTTTGTGATTATTTGTTTTTTTGAAGATAGATATTGTAGTTGGTATTTTGATGAATTGTATCTTTAAATGAATATTAGCATACAATGCAAATGAAGAAATTATTTTTTGGTTTGATATTGATGGGCAGTCTTTGTTCAGGCAGATTAAAAGCGCAAGACAGCACATCGAAAGCCCCAATTGATACTTCCAGCTCCGATGGTTTATTTCAAGCGGCTCGAAGGGCTGCTTTCGACAACAAAGATTATCCCTTAGCTAAGAGTTATTGTAAGAGAGCTTTAGAAAAAAGCCCCAATTATGCAGATATCCGTATTTTTTTAGGAAGAATGTATACCTGGACCGATCAATACGATAGTGCCAAAGCCTGTTTCGAAAAGGTCTTAGCAAGAGAACCCGATTATGAAGACGCTTCATTGGCATATGCCGATTTGCAATATTGGAATAATTATAACAAAGAGACTGTTGCCATTTGTGATGCCGGATTAAAAGCACATCCCGAATCGAAAGACCTGCTTATTAGAAAAGCAAAAGCACTTACTGCATTAAAAGACTACGCGGCAGCTCATATAATCACCACCAATTTATTGATAAAAGATAAAACCAATACCGATGCTCGGTCTTTGGAAAACAGGATCAAAGATGAATCGGTTAAAAATAAAATTGGTGTTAGCTACGACTACAACACTTTCGACAAACAATATGACGATCCTTGGCATTTATTGAGTGTTGATTACAGCAGAACTACAGGCATTGGTTCAGTTATTGGAAGGTTTAATTACGCTAATCGTTTTGCTAGTACTGGCACCCAATTCGAAATAGACGCTTATCCCAGAATCAACAAAACATTTTATAGTTATGTAAGTATGGGTTTTGGAGATAATTCTGGTTTGTTTCCAAAATTCAGAGCTGGCTTTTCTTTGTATGCCAATTTGCCAAAAAGTTTTGAAACAGAAATTGGATTTCGTTACCTTAAATTCACTGGTACGCCTACCTGGATTTATACCGCTTATATCGGGAAGTATACTGGAAATTGGTTGCTCGGAGCAAGAACCTATATTACCCCAAGCGATTTTGTAAAAAAAGTTTCAGTCTCTTATAGTGTAACAGCTCGATACTATTTAGGCGGAGCAGATGATTTTATAGGAACCGTTTTTGGATACGGAATATCACCGGATGATCGATATAATAATATACAAATTAATACAGCTTTATTGAGTAGCTATCGAATTGGATTAACGTATAAAAAGCGAGTTAATGTTGGCAATAATTTCATTGCAGATCTTGGCTGGTTTAATCAAGAGTATTTACCCGGTACAAAGGGCAACCAATATTTAATCAGCGCAGGATGGCAGTTTCGGTTTTAAAAAAATCAATTTGGAAAGACCTTCGTTTTATTATCTTAATAATAATCTTCTTTCCGTTATGGCTTTGGTTGTATTGGTGGCTAAGTCCAAAAACCAATTTAAGTATTGCGATTATTGATAAAACGGTTTTAAATAATCGATACCAAGAACACAATTCTTTGTTTTGGATTTTAGGGCATGAAAAATATACTAAAAGAAATGGTGGCTTTTATGAACCGAATAAAAGTTATTATGGCTTCTTTCCTTTAGATAGCAATAAATATCGAATTAAAGGACTGGAAAGGTTTGATCAATCAAAATTAGATCAGCTGGTGAAAGACTGCGATATGGTATATGTTACAGATACTTATGGAATTTATACAGAAGAATGGCATCAATTAGCTGTGCTGGGCGATCGTTCTTCATTAATTTATGGAGGACTCAGCAAACAAGATCTTTCCTTTTTGCAAGGAATGCATAAAGTAGGCAAATTGATTGTTGCCGAATTTAATACAATTGGATCTCCAACAGCAGATCCTATCCGAAATGAATTTGAAAAAGAATTTGGCGTTAAATGGTCTGGCTGGAATGGCAGGTATTTTAGTGCTTTCGATACTATAAAAAATCCTGAATTACCCAAATGGTTATATAGAAACTACCAGCGAGATCATAATGGTGAATGGCCCTTTAAAAACGATGGTATTGCTTTAGTAAGCAAATACGATGAAATAATTGTTTTAGAAAGAGGGGATGGATTAGACCAAGACGTTTATGCACACATTATTTCAACCCCTTCAACACAAAATAATTTCGGCGTTCCTAAAGACTTTAAATATAATTATTGGTTTGACATCATGTATGCAGACCCTTTGGTAAATAATGTTTTATCAACATTTGAATTACCGGTAAATGAAAAGGGTAAAAAATTATTGTCAGATTATAAAGTTCCATTTAGTTTTCCTGCAGTGATTCAATCGATTGATGCTAAAAAACCATTTTATTATTTATCAGGAGATTTTTCGGATAATCCTATCAACATGAAAACAGTACAGTTTGGGGGAGCCCCATTGTATAAATGGATGTTGATTGATTATGACGATAAACTAGATCGTTCTGTTTTCTTTTGGAATTTTTACCGACCAATGGTTACTGCTATTCTAAAAGATGGTGTAAAAAAATATTGATGTTTAGTTTCCATAACGCTTAATTAAGCTATCAGGCAATAAGCGCGCACCCTTTTGAACAAGCCCATTCTTTTGTTTAAATAAATTAAATGCACCATTTAAATAAATTACCATGCAAATAATTATTCACTTCGTTTTTGGTTTGCATAAACGGATAAGACTTGGTGATTCTGAAAGCTCGATTGGTATCTAGTCCGGTACCCATCCAAATTGCTTGAGATGGAACAGACAAGCCATAGGATTGATGCAACCACTGTAAAATGGAAGGAGTAATATCAAAATGCGTTGACACAGCATTCATAGTTGCCCTTCTTTTTAGTAAAGGCGAATATATCATCAAGGGTACATGATAGCGATCAATCTTAGTGCTCATTGGAATTTCCGGCATTCGGTGGTCGCCAGTAATGATGAAAACGGTATTGGCAAAATCAGGATCTTGTTTCGCTTTTGCAAAAAATGTTTTCAATGCATCATCTAAAAATAGAATACTTGCATATTGTTGTTTGTAATTTCTATAGTTTGATTTCTTTGATTCTTCAATTTGAATGGTATTTAACCGCTCTTCGAATTTTGACAAATAGGTTTCTTGTTCATTAATTAAAAAAGGACTATGAGTGGAAACCGTTAATACTATATTACAATAGGGTGAATTTGTTTTTTTGTTTTGATTGAAGGTATATTTTCTAAACAATTCTTTATCGCCATAACCCCAACTAAAACCAGAAGCGCTTTTGGGCATTTGAGTATATCCTTTTCCAAAACTATTGATATCGTTTACCGACCCTACTCCATTCTTTTTTAAAAATACGTCCATGTAATCAAAATGAGCATCACCGCCATAATAAAAAGCATTTTGATAACCGTTCTTCTTGAGTATACTGGTTAATGATAAAGTAGATGGCATATCATTGCCCATTTCTGTAAAGCCAAATTTTCCAAATGGCAAAGAACCTAATACAGAAGGTAATACCGCAAATGTTCTTCCTCCCTCACTCAAAAAATTAGGCCAATACAAACTTTGTTTAGAAAGAGAGTCTATAAATGGAGTAAAATTTCCTAAATAAGCTCCATCGTTCGTGAATGCCCGGCCCAATCCTTCCACTAATACAATAACGATATTGGGTGGTTGGGTGGATTTATTAAAGAAAGGCGATAATACATCTGCCGAACTATCTATGTTATGTAAAAAAGGATAATCTGCGTTTGTATAATTTATTTTCGCCATCTTATTGGATGCATCCTCCCCAAAATCTCCACTATAAGCATCATCATAAATATTGGTATTGATCTTTTTCGGAAAAAAGTAATTAATACTTTTTCTATATAAAAAATAGGTTTTGTTTAAACTCAGGTTTTGATCATATTCCGTTGACATTGCACGGTTTTTCTGACGAATTGGGTTTTTCGCCATAAATACGATGGCCATGGACCCTACTAAAATACCTGCACCTAAATGGGTAAAATGAATTTTTTTTGGAAGTTTATTAATTGCCCAAACAATACCAGCTATTAAACCCGTTAATAAAACAACATTCATAAAACTGAGTACTCCACTCGCTCTAACGGTTTGTTTAATCTCTGCCCATGAGTATCCCCAAATATCTGCACCCAATGGCACCAATGCAGTTAAAAAATATTGAGATAGAAATAATTGCGCTAATACAATTAGGGTTCCGAAAATTTGTAAAAATATTTTTGCTGTTTTTTGATGTAATTGATACAGTAAAGTAAAAACGATAAATAATTGAAATCCGAAACCAAACAAGTAGGTAAGATCAGCTATAACCGTATACCTTAATAATTCGAGCATGGAATCTTTGATGCTGTTGGAGAAGTACCCCATTCCAATTTCATAACACCTAGCAAGAAAAAACAATCCAATTACTGTTGTGTAGATATTTGCAAATACCCTTACAGGAAGCGTAAACAGTTTTTTTCCTTCATCATTTAATGGAACTTCTTTAACTGCAACAGTCGGACTAAATCCCGCCCGCTGCATTACTCCCCATGATTTTACTTTTTGAAAATAATCTGCAAAGCCATTCATTGCGGCCCAAACGATAACAGGATGATAAACGAAGGGCTCTATCATAGAAACCAATATTAACTTTAAAGTATCACCCCTGGTTTTATATTGATTAAATGTAGACGCTTCCATCAATACCGCAAATGATGAAAAAGTAAAGGCACTGCTCCAAACAAAAGCGAAGAACCAGCCAAAAACTTGCCAATTTACTTCTCCTAGAATGGCCATGGTAATAAAAAAAAGCATCCCAAAAAATTCTATCGGTGCTGCTAGCATTTCAAAAAAGAACCAATACGGATAACTCAACAAACCCAATAATCCATATTTTTTATTGAAGAATAAAGTTCTGTGGTCGCGCAGGGTTTCAATAGTACCGCGAGTCCATCTATTTCTTTGGCGAATCAAAATTTTATAAGATACAGGCGCTTCAGTCCAGCAAAGTGGTTCTGGAATATAGGTTACAGTATATTTTTGTTTCTGTTCGTGCATGTACCTGCGCATTCGAACAACCAATTCCATGTCTTCACCAACTGTATTGGTATTGTAACCACCACAAGCAATGGCAATTGATTTGTCAAAAGCGCCAAATGCTCCGGAGATCAATAACAATCCATCCAACCTGCTCCAGGCCATTCTGCCCAATAAAAAAGAACGGATATATTCTAAACTTTGTAATCGGGGCAATAACTGTTTAGGCAAAACAACATTCACTAATTTTCCATGTTCTACAATACAGGAATTAGCAATACGAACAACTCCTCCTGTTGCAATCACTCGAACATCAGTACGATCAAGAAATGGTTTAACTATTTTGAACAATGCATCTTGTTCTAAAATACAATCCACATCAACACAAACAATTATATCTCCAGAAGCAATATTGATACCGGCATTTAAACTATCAGCTTTGCCTCCATTTTCTTTATCTACAATGACCAGTCTATCATAAGCCGGGTTCTTGCTTTTGTATACAGCTCGAATAGGTTTTGTTGAAATTAAGTTAGGTACAAATGTGTTGGTTTTTTCCAATTCATAGGTAGCAATTAACTTTTCCATACTATCGTCCTTGCTGCCATCATTGATAATGACTATTTGTAATTGATAATAATAGATCGTTAAAAGTGATTTTACATTTTCAATGATTGTAGCAGACTCATTGAAAGCAGGCGCCAGAATACTTATTGAAGGTGTATGGTGTGATGGTGCTAATAATTTGAAATCTGTTGACTTATTTTTGCGTTCGTAATAACTCAATTCTCTAACTGAAAAGAATGACAAAAACAAGTATGCAAGAAAAATTGCTACGGAATAAAAAAATAATCCGTAAGCAAAAAAATCACTGACTGCACTCTCCCAACTTATAAACATATTTCAGTTTGAAGGTGTTTAATTAATTGCGCTTTTCTTTCTTTATTATTGTCTTCTACAGATTCAACCAACAATAAACCTTTATCATAATGCTTCGCTATATTTTCAGCAGCTTTTAATCGAATTAATTCGTTGGGCTCTTTCAATAAGCTTACCAGTAATTTAGCACCAGGTATTTCTGGTAATAACATCAATACATCGAGTAATAATAATTGATTCTCAATGGTCTCATTGCTATATTGATTTTCAAGTTTTTCGTTGGTATCAAATACATTTATTTTTTCGCAACAGCGTATAGCATGATATCGAATTAATGGATTGGAATGGTCTAAACAGGCTATCATATTTGTATAGAAACGACCATCGGGATATTCGAATAAAATCTTTAATCCCAACAATACTACAGAATCATTCGTAGAACTTATCCAAATAGGCATTTCATCCAATGGCTTTGGAGTAAAAAGTTTTAATTGTTCTAATATATTAATTTGATCCCAAGTGCTTAATTGATTTTGTACATTTTTTAAAAAACGCAAAGCATCAAAGCCTTGTAAATTAACCACACCAAATTGGGCTTCTGCTCTTATGAATGGGTTGGAGTTGTCTGCAAAACGATACAACTGTTCCATTGCATCGTATTGATCAAAAATATAAATTTCCTGTATCCCTGTTACTACTCTACTCCATATACCACTTTTTAATTTTTTATTGGTCACTTTTCTTAAATCCAATTCTTCATATAAATTCACTGCTGCTTGCATAGCAACCCCTTTCAAATATTTTTTGCAAACCAACAATTCTTCAACAGCAATATTTCTTTTGATCGAATTCTTCAAAGCTGCTTTTAGTTCTAATGGAATGGTAACAATATGTTTAGGGCTTTTAGCTAAAAGTGTAAACTCTTCGGCTACCCATTTTCTGAAATGTGCTTCAAACTGCGTTTGTATTCTTTTGTAAATTCTTCTAAATACGGCAAATCCTACCGTTACCAAAATAATCACCAATCCTGCACAGATCGTAATTAAAGTAATGGTCTGCATTAACTCTTTGCTCAAACTTATTTTTAATAGCTGAGTTATAAAAATCACAATACCTAATATGCTTTGAGCTAAAATCATTAGTGTATACTACTACTTGTTTTTTGAACCTGAATAAATGCAACCAATTCCTCTAAATCGAAAGGTTTAGAATAATAAGTATGAACGCCCATTTCTAGATGTTCTTCTTTTGCATCTTCTTGTTGAAATAAGGCAACGATGATAATAAAAAGTTTCGGAAGTTTTTCTAAAGCATAAGCAATTACTTCTTTGCCACTATAGAATGGTATTAGCAGATTAGTGATTAGCATATCTGGCTGAAAAGAATCAATCAATTCCCTTGCTGTTTTTCCGTCTCCACAAGCGGCAGTTTCCCAGCCCTCAGCCAATAATCGTTTTTCAACAATGGCCATTAAAATAGGCTCTTGTTCTACAATCAACACTTTATTCATTAATAATTACTTTTATTGGCTCCCTAAGTTAACGCTGAATCGATTGATTATATTGAAGATTCAGTATATTTATTGCCATACTTAAAACTTTGTTTCATGAAAAAGATTGCTTTTGTTTTTGCTATTACTTGCTTTTCGTTTTTTGCAGCAAACGCTTCAATTAAAAATGATCCCACAGTTAATGATAATGCTATTATTGGAAGATGGGATCTTACGGTTAAAATGGGAGACCGTATTGTGCCTTCTTGGCTAGAAGTAAAGCTTTCTGGGGTTAAAACCTTAGTGGGTTATTTTGTGGCTGATGGCGGAAGTGCAAGGCCAATTGCTCATGTGTATTTTAAAGAGGGCAAAGTCAATTTCTCCATCCCCCCTCAATGGGAAAGAGCAGAAGCCGATATGCAATTTGAAGCAGTTTTAGCAAATGATCAACTCAGTGGAAACATTACCAGTAGTTATGGCAAAGCATTCTCATTTACCGGAGAAAGAGCGCCGCTGCTAAAAAGAGATAAAGCCCCAGTTTGGGATAAACCCATCAAATTATTCAATGGAAAAAATACGGACGGTTGGCATCCTTCAGGCAAAACCAATCAGTGGGTTGCTATTGATGGAATACTCACTAGCCCCAAATCCGGCTCTAATATTATTACCGATCAAACATTTGAGGATTTCAAGTTGCATATAGAATTCCGCTATCCTGCAGGAAGCAATAGTGGTGTGTATTTGAGAGGGCGGTATGAAGTGCAGGTAGAAGATAATATCGGAAAAGAGCCATCCTCCACTTATTTTGGAGGCGTTTATGGATTTTTAACCCCCAATGAAATGGTGGCTAAAGCACCAGGCGAATGGCAGGTATACGATATTACTTTAATTGGCAGAAGAGTTACGGTAGTAGCAAATGGGAAAGCCATTATTGTAGATCAAATTATTCCTGGAATTACTGGTGGGGCTTTAGATAGTAAAGAAGGTACACCGGGTCCTATTTATTTACAAGGCGATCATGGCCCTATAGAATATAGAAATATTGTACTTACACCTGCAAAAAAATAGACAATGGCTACAATTACCTGGAAAGGAGTTTACCCCGCTTTATTAACACCTTTTAAAGCAGACGACTCCATTGATTTTGATCTATACAAAAAAAATCTGCATGCGCAAATTGAAGCGGGTGTTGATGGAATCATTTTAGGAGGATCACTTGGTGAAGCAAGTTCTTTGTTAAATGAAGAAAAAAAAGCACTGCTACTTTTATCAAAAGAATTCCTTCCTTCCAATATTCCGGTGATCATCAATATTGCAGAGCAAACCACCAAAGCAGCTATTCAATTGGCCAAAGAATCTGAAGCCAATGGGGCGGATGGGCTTATGTTATTGCCCCCCATGCGATATAAATCAGACGATAGAGAAACTATTGAATATTTTAAAGCAGTAGCATCTTCCACCAGTTTGCCTATAATGATTTATAATAACCCAGTAGATTATAAAATACTGGTAACCTTGGATATGTTCGAAGCATTGCTGCCATTTGCGAATATTCAAGCGGTAAAAGAATCTACAAGAGATGTATCGAATGTAACCAGAATGTACAATCGCTTCGGTAATCGTTTTAGTATTCTTTGTGGTGTAGATACCCTTGCTTTTGAAGAATTGTGTTTAGGTGCCGATGGTTGGGTTGCAGGTTTGGTAGATGCTTTCCCTCGTGAAACAGTGGCTATTTTTCGATTAGTAAAAGCCAATAGAATAAAAGAGGCTTTAGATATTTATCGCTGGTTTCTTCCTGTTTTGGAATTAGATATTCATCCTAAATTAGTGCAATACATAAAATTGGCTGCAACATATACGGGTATTGGTTCTCCTCATGTACGTGCCCCAAGATTGATACCAGACGGTGCAGAATTAAATGAAGTTGAATCAATTATCAAAAAAGCCATTGCTACTCGACCAGTTTTACCAGATTATTTGAACCTGAATAAATAATAAATGCAATCAAACAATAGCTTTCAATCGTTTAGTACGCTTAAAGGGGAATTTCTCCCAACAATTTATCCTTTTTCATCGGAGGAAAAAATAAGCGAAGCTTTACTTAAAGCAAATGAAGCTGTAATTCCTTATGGCAAAACAAGTTTTGTGCAGAGGGCCGATTTTTTAGAAACAATTGCTCAAAATATACTTGCATTGGGGGAGGATTTATTGATGCAGGCTCACTTGGAAACAGCATTACCCATCGCAAGATTAACAGGCGAAAGAGATAGAACCATCAATCAATTAAAATTATTTGCTTCATTGTTGAGAGAAGGGTCTTGGGTAGATGCAGTAATTGATACCGCACTACCAGATCGCAAACCATTGCCCAGAGCAGATATTAGAAGAATGCTACAACCAATTGGCCCCGTGTTGGTTTTTGGTGCCAGTAATTTTCCATTCGCTTATTCAACTGCTGGAGTTGATACTGCTTCTGCGTTGGCTGCGGGCTGCCCGGTTATTGTAAAAGCACACGAATCGCATTTGGGCACCAATGAGATGGTTGCAAGTGCAATTAAACAAGCAATCGATCAAACCAAAATGCCACTGGGAACTTTTGATACACTTATTGGTGAAGGACCTGTTCTGGGTCAACAATTGGCAACCAATGAATTGATCAAGGCAATCGGATTTACAGGATCTTATAAAGCGGGCATGGCTTTATACACAACAGCCACTCAAAAAAGAAAAACACCTATACCTGTCTATGCAGAAATGAGTAGCATTAATCCGATTGTATTATTGCCAAAAACATTGGAAGAGAAAGTTGAACAAATTGCAACCACTTTATCAGCTTCTATCTTACTAGGTGTTGGTCAGTTTTGCACTAGTCCAGGATTGATATTTGTTATTGAATCCGAAGCTGCCAATAGATTGAAAGAATTACTGGCACATCATTTAAAGACAGCCAATTCTGCTGTAATGTTAAATCAGACAATCAGTAAAGCCTATTATACCGATCAAAAAAAATTAATCGGATATGATGGAGTAACAATAATAATACAAGGCCAAGACGAATCATCACTTTATAAAGCTACTCCTACATTACTCTCTGTTAATGCGGCGCATTTTATTACAGAACCATTATTGCAAAAAGAAGTATTTGGTCCTTGTTCAATGATTGTTGTTTGTAAGGATCAGTCAGAATTAAACAATGCCATCATGCATATGCACGGGCAGTTAACAGGTTCTTTTTTTGGAAATACCGAAGAGCTGGAGGAATACAATCATGCTATCGACTTATTGCAACAAAGGGTAGGAAGGATTGTTTTTAATAATGTACCAACAGGCGTAGAAGTGTGTAATGCAATGGTACATGGAGGCCCGTTTCCATCAACAACAGATGGTAGAACTACATCGGTTGGTCCCGAAGCAATTAAAAGATTTGTACGACCTGTATGTTACCAAGATTGTCCGGATGATTTATTGCCTGTTTATCTAAGAAATAAGAACGAAGCTGGCATCAATAGAAATATCAATGGTGTAATTACTAATGTATCTATCAAATAATTTATTGTTATGGCGCAACATCAATTTCATTGTATCGACGCACATACTTGCGGCAATCCTGTTAGGCTTGTTGCAAAAGGTGGCCCTGATTTACAAGGAGAAACAATGATGGAAAAGCGACTCCATTTTTTGCGCGAATATGATTGGATTAGAAAAGGATTAATGTTTGAGCCACGTGGGCATGATATGATGAGCGGAAGTATTTTGTATCCACCTCATGATCCACAAAACGATGTAGCTGTATTATTCATTGAAACAAGCGGTTGTTTACCCATGTGTGGCCATGGCACTATTGGAACAATTACTATTGCCATTGAAGAGGGTTTAGTAAAACCTAAACTGCCAGGAGTACTAAGAATGGAAACTCCTGCAGGTTTGGTGATGATCGAATATAAACAAGAGGGCAAAAAAGTAGTATCTGTTAAACTAACCAATATAGCTTCATTTCTTTATGCCACTAATCTGGAAGTAAATTGCCCTGATCTTGGTCCTATTACTGTTGATGTTGCTTATGGTGGAAATTTTTATGCAATTGTAGATGTACAAGCTAATTTTCCTGGGTTAGAATTTTTTACAGCTGATCAATTAATATCCTGGAGCAGGGTTTGCAGAAAATTATTAAATGAACAACACCAGTTTATTCATCCAGAAAATGAAAATATTAATGGACTAAGCCATTTTTTATGGTCAGGAAAACCGATTGCTAAAAACGCTACTGCACGTAATGCGGTATTTTATGGAGACAAAGCAATTGATCGATCTCCTTGTGGAACAGGTACATCAGCAAGAATGGCCCAGTGGTATGTAAAAGGGTTGTTGAAGGAAGGAGATGATTTTGTACATGAAAGTATCATTGGTTCAACTTTTATTGGAAGAATAGAAAACACATTGATGGTCAACAATTATAAAGCCATCACTCCAAGTATAGAAGGTTGGGCAAGAATAACTGGCTATAACACCATTATTATAGACGATGAAGATCCTTATGCACATGGATTTCAGGTAATTTAAATTTAAACCATCATTATGAAAAAAATTATTGCGCAATGTCTTTTATTGATTGGATTATTTCCATCAATCGCAAATGCACAAGTATCTAAAGATGCTTTTGTTCCTTGTCAGGAAATGCCATCGTTGATTCAACGATATGGTGTGGATAGCAGAACATTGGTGCGATATTATAGCCCTGCAACTACAGGTAGAGGCGGTTTTGGTGGTGATGCATCTATCGGATCTCCAGAAAAAAATAAACGTTTACAGCAGTTGGTGAAAGATTATCAGCAACAGCTGGCACAGCTCAATTTTAAAAATCTTTCTCAGGAATGTAAAGCTGATTATATTTTATTTAAAAGAGATCTTACAGAAAAGTTGGATCAATTGGTGAAAGAAGCGGAGGCAATGAATAAAATCCAGCAATGGGTTCCGTTTTCTACAAAAATATATGCGCTTGAAGTTGATAGAAGAAGAGGCATACAACCCAATGCAGAAGTTGTTGCAAAAGATTGGGCCGCAATCATACAAGAAATAAAGTCTTTGCAAAATAAATTGAAGGAGGAGAAAAATATTGATCAGGAAAAAGTTGCTACATCAATAGCAGTAATCAATAATTTAAAACAAACTACCCAAAGCATTTTTGATTTTTATAATGGGTATGATCCAATGTTTAGCTGGTGGGTCCCTTCAACCTATAAAACATTAGATGAAACATTGACCGCTTATGCAAATGCATGGAAAGGAAAAACATTGACTTTAGCCGCAACCGATAAAAGCGGAATTGTTGGCATTCAAGCAGGGAGAGAAAACCTTATCAAGCAATTACAATTAGAAATGATTCCTTATTCTCCGGAAGAGCTCATTGAAATTGCCAACAAAGAGTTTGCCTGGTGCGATCAAGAAATGTTGAAAGCTACCAAAGAAATGGGCTTTGGAACCGATTGGAAAGCTGCTTTGGAAAAAGTAAAAAACACTTATGTGCCTGCAGGTAAACAACCTGAAGCAATTCTAAAATTATATACAGAAAGCATTGATTTTTTAAAGAAAAATAACTTACTGACTATTCCACCACTTGCCGAAGAAACCTGGGGCATGATGATGATGAGCCCTGAGCGTCAATTAATTGCTCCCTTCTTTTTAGGTGGTGCAGATATCATTATTTCCTATCCTACGAATACTATGGCATTTGAAGATAGGATGATGAGTATGCGTGGCAATAACCCCCATTTTTCTAGAGCTACAGTGCATCATGAATTAATTGCTGGTCATAATTTACAGCAGTTTGTGAATTCACGTAACCGCACTTATAGAAATTTCGGTACACCATTTTGGACCGAAGGTTGGTCTTTGTATTGGGAATTGATATTATGGGATATGCAATTTGCAAAATCGCCAGAAGATAGAATTGGAATGCTGTTTTGGCATATGCATCGTTGTGCACGAATTATTTTTTCACTCAATTACCATACTGGCAAATGGACCCCACAACAATGCATCGATTTTTTGGTTGACCGAGTAGGGCATGAAAGGGCCAATGCAGAGGGAGAAGTAAGACGTTCCTTTACTGGGCAATATCCTCCTTTATATCAGTTGGCTTATTTAACAGGAGGACGTCAATTTTATGCATTGAAAAAGGAATTGGTAGATAGTAAGAAAATGAGCTATAAGCAATTTCATGATGCAATATTGAGTTTAAACGCCATGCCAGTTGAGATGGTAAGGGCCATACTTACTCAACAACCACTTACAGAAGATTTTAAAACCAACTGGCGTTTTTATGAAAAGCAATAGTTAAGACAGACAAATAAATATACTTTTTAATAAGCGTTCTAATTTTAAACTTACGCATATGCAAGCAGCTGAAATATTCTCCATTTGTAACAAAGTGATTTTATTGGGTTGGGTGTTGTTGATTTTCCTGCCTAATTGGAAATACACACAGACCATTATTTTAAATGGATTGATTGTAACATTTGCAGCACTGTATTCGTTTATTATTTTGAAAGATATTGGCAATTTTAATCCAGACAGTTTTAGCAGTTTGGCAAAAGTGAAAGCACTTTTTCAAAATGATGATGCGGTTGCGGCTGGCTGGATTCATTATTTAGCATTCGATTTATTTGTAGGGGCATATATTGTTCGTAAATCGAAAGAAATACAAATCTCAAGGGTTTTGTACACCATTTGTTTGCCTTTTACTTTTATGTTTGGTCCGATGGGATATTTAATATTTGTAATTTTTAAAACCATAAAAACAAAATCCTTGAATGATTAGTATAAAAGAACTTAAAGAAAGAAATTCACTTTTAGCCAATGCCGGAAGCTTTTTCTTGATAGTAGCCATTTGCCTGGGTATTTATGCTTGCTTTAATTCGACAATCGTATTGGGTATTAACTCAATGATCAAGCCCATCAAATTTGCTTTAAGCACCTGGATATATAGTTGGACACTGGCGTATTTACTTTATTATGTGAACAATCAAAATAAAGTAAAATGGTTTTCTTATTTATCGGTTTTTGTAATGTTGTATGAAAATGGAGTAATCACCATTCAGGCTTTCCAAGGAAAAATATCCCATTTTAATCAGTCAGAAATAGTAGGTGGTATTTTATATGCTTTAATGGGCATTTTTATTGTTTGGCTTACTACAGCAACCTTAGTACTAACCCTTCGATTTATTCTTCAAAAAACATATAGTATCAGTGCCCCATTTGCATTGTCTATTAAAATCGGGCTACTGCTTTTTGTAGTATTCAGTTTTTTTGGTGGATATATGAGTATGCTGAATACGCATAATGTAGGCGGAAAGATTGGGGGACCTGGTTTACCGTTAGTAAATTGGAGTACTTTATATGGAGATCTAAGAGTTGCCCATTTTTTTGGTATTCATTCATTGCAGCTAATTCCATTTGTTGGATATTATATTGCCGATAAAATAAAAGATGAACGAAAAGCTACAAACATGGTTTGGATTGTAGCTGTTTTGTATTTCATTTTTATAACGGCCCTTGCAGTACAATCTTTAATGGGATTGCCTTTCATGAGCGTTGGTTAAAAATCTAACCTTCTAGTTTCCTATAAGGTATAATTCGGTTTGTCTTCCATTAATGTATCTAAAACCTTTTTCATCGAAATAACCATCCTGTTCTAACATAATACGGATGGTTTTTTTCCATTCTTTAATTTCTACTGCTGCATTCAATTCAATAGAATAAGCAGTTTTTACATGCATGGGAAAATCACCAGTACCTTTCACACCTCCTTGCATATCCCACATTCCAATTGCAGGGCCTGCAGCGTGTCCATGAAAGCCAATCGGATGCGTATAAATGGTAGCATTGATATTTTCTTTTTTTGCCTGGGCCAAAGCTGCAGCTAAAATTTGATTACCGGTTTTACCTTCTTTAAATTGTTCTGTTAAAATATCTTGTAATCGATTACCTACTGACATTGCTTTTTGTAAATATATTGGAGCCGCTGTTTCTCCAGGTTTCAAAACATATGCATGCTCCTGTATATCTGTGTTTAGCCTTAAATAAGTAATGCCAAAATCTACATGCAATAAATCTCCTTGCATAATAATGTCTTTTCCATTATACCCTTTGCTCGTAAATGCTTTTAAATGATCAAATTCTACATTATCATTCCGCTGAATTTCTACTGATGGATGAAACCAAGTAGTAAATCCTCTTTTAATGATTTCTTGACGATACCACCATACCAAGTCTTCGGTGGTAGTAATACCCGGTGTAATTACGTTACTACTAAAACCTTCGGCTATAATATCCTTACTCATTTTAATGAGTTGAGGGTAAAATTGCATTTCTCTTTCTGTTCTTGTTTCTAGCCAGGCAATGGCTAAAGGTTCAGCGGAAATCAATCGAGTATTAAATGGAGCAGGTAGTTTTTGTTTGAAAGTTTCATATTCGGTATGATCTAATCCATCGGCATGACCAAAATCAACAGAAGTATTGACCGCTATTTTTTTAGGTTGATGTTTTTTGATCAAAGCATTGAGTGCATCCCATTGATCGGGGTAAGCTTGCATATCCCAGGCCGCTTTAATTTCTGAACCTACACTATAGCGGGCAACTGCAGACTTGGTGTATTCTTTCGTTGTAGGATTATAATAAAAAACCAAGACTGTTCTCCTTCTGGCACTTAACCAGGTTGCAGGAATCATGGTTCTTACAATAGGATCTTCGTTGTATTCTCTGGTAATTAATACCCACATATCTATTCCAGATTTTTCCATCAACGATGGCAATAGATTGTTTAAACGGTCAGATAAAACCTCATCAATAACAGTTGCTTGTTGACGCAATGGTAAAACCTGGGCATTACTTTGAAGTAGCAATAATACAAACCCAATGAGGATCAATTTTTTCATAAAACTGTTTTATAACAATAGATAAAAAATAATATGCTTTACTATATACTATCTTTATAATTCATAACAATATACAACATTGCGGAATTCAGTATACATCATTTTGTTGATTTCATTATTACTGCAGTCAAATGCCATTTTGGGGCAAGACAGTCTGGTTCCGCAAAAAGATATTATTGATGTAATATTTGCAAAAAAGAAATTAAAAAAACCGGCTGTTGCCGATAGTCTGGTTATTAAAAAACTCTATCCAAGCTATTTGCCAATAATAGGATATAACCCTGCATTGGGAATGGT
>REAV01000055.1 GCA_004294465.1 Sphingobacteriia bacterium
AGACTTTTATTGAGGTTTAGAATTCAAAATTAGTCTTTTCTTTTTTTATTTCAAAAAAAAATTTAAAAAAGCCTAAAAAATAGTAGGGTAGAGTAAAAAATAATAATAAATCTACGCAAGTAAAAACGCTTGCATAGATTTAAAAGAAATTTTTTTTTATAAATTCTATGTCTTAAAATAGGAAAAACTACTAATTTAATATCTTCGATATCAGGCGGATTTTACTTTTTAATGGATAAAGTAAATAGCAAATTTATGCTTTAAAATAAATTAAAATACAAAAATAATTTTGTGATTTCAAAAAATATAAAAATAATACAATTTTTTGTTAAAATAGTTATATATTTTGATTTTATTTTGATTTTATTTTGATTTTATTTTGATTTTATTTTGATACAATATAATTTTGAGTATAAATATAATGTACAAAAAACAAAAAATATATCTTTATATTATTTTGTTTTCTCTTTTAAATTATTCACTTTATTTATTTAAACTAATGAAAAAGAAAATTGGTTTGTTTGTTATTTGTAATTTGATATTTGTTAGTTCTGCTTTTTTAGAAGCCAAACAATGTATTTGTGGTGGCACTCTCAAAGGTTGGAATGCTAAATGGGAAATAAGTTATCACGTTCCAGATGGTACTGGGTGCTCAAATATATCTGGAGCTGCTGGTGGTGCAGGAGGCACTTTTACTGTAATTTCCTCAGATGGAACTTCATCATCTATTAGTGGACCATCTGAGGCACTTGCATCAGTTTGTTATCCATAGATAAATATGGTTCTCTGACAATTTTAGTGAAAACATTGTATTGCAACAAATTTTGTCTTTTTGAGCGAAGCGAAAAAACTTATCTCTGGCTCACAAATCGTTGAAGCAGTTGCTTCACTTCGTTCAGCAGGACAAAAGGAACTTTTTTTATCATTCCACTAAAATTGTCAGAGTACCATAAATATTTTCAAATATTATTTAATTTATTTTTTATTCTAACTTATGAAAATAATTCTTAAATCTTTAATTACAATACCATTTATAATAATGGTTAGTTGTAATGCTCCACACAAGGAAAATAATTTTTTTAAAAATAACATAGAAAAGATTATTTATCGCACAAATCCAACTACTGATGAAGCAAAAATGTTTTTTACAAAACACTTGCAAGAAGATTTTACCTTTAACTCATTGGAAGGGAAAACTTGGATTGATTTTTATCAACACTATCAAAATGTTGTAAATAAACATAAAAGTAAACAATCTCTTGGTTATTTTAAACATGTATCTTTGCAGTATTTATTTGTAAAAGGAAGTGGACCTGATAAAATCCTATTTGAGTTCAAAAATAATTCTAAACATCAAGAGGTTTTAAATTATTATGCAGATGAATTGATGAGTTTGGATTATCAAGATCCCTTAATTTCAAAAAATTTGGTAGAATACTTAAAATTGTTTTGGAGTAATGAAAAACTATCTATTTATGTTAAAAAAATCGTTGAAAACAATAAACAAATTTACGATGGAATAAAAAATGGTTCAAATAGAAAACAAGAAATTGAAGCCTTGAAAGCACCTGAGGAAATAAAGAAAAAATTTCGTGAAAGAGAAACTCAAAATATTAGTTCTATTGACTATTTAACAACATTTGAAATTAATTAAATCAAAAACTTATGAAAAAGATTGTTTCTGTATGTATTTTAAGCGTAATATTAGTAGTATTTCCTATATTACAAGTAAAAAGTACAGATAACCAAGTACTACAAAAAGTTTCTATATCTGTGAAAGCATTAGGACAACAAGTTACACCTACTGCCGTTTTTTCGAGCGCCTTACCAGATATTAATTACCTGAATAACATGACCTTCACAAGTAGGTCGAGCGTGCCTACTGGTACTATCACCAATCATTTTTGGAATTGGGGAGATAGCACAACAAGTAGTACTTCTAACACGTTCATCCCTAAAAACTTCCCACCTGTACCAGAAGATAAAACCTATAATGTAAGGTTGGTTGTTACAGCCAACTCGGGTTGTAAAGACACAGCCGCACTCAACGTTTTCGTACCAGCAGTATATACTATTTCGGGTGATTTTAATGCTGTACAATATGATGGTTGTACCAACGAATATTTTATTTTCACACCTACTACAACTGGCGTTCCTGCGGGCGCTGTATACACTTGGGATTTTGCAGATGCTACAGGTTTGGTTACAGGTAACCCGGTTCGTAAAGCATTCACCTATCAAAATACCTATGATGTTAAAATGACTATTACCCTAAAGGGAAAAATCATTTATCAAACACATAAGTCGGTAACTGCATTCGGACAAAACATCAAACCAAAAGCGTTGATGTTAAGAAATATTGTGAGCAGTACCACTACAACAGAAAAATGGGCCTTTTATAGTCAGTCGAACATTCCGCACGGTTATCTTATAGGATATAGATGGGAAATGCCATTTGGTGTTGTGAATGACAATTTCAACACCATTGTAGAACAGGAATATACGAAGGCAACAACACCAACAAATTATTCGATAAGATTCATTGTAACAGGTAATACGGGCTGTAAAGACACAACAGTTGCCAATATTACAGTTGCTGCAAAATAGCATATGAAATACAATGCACTACGATATATCATGTATGCTTGGATTGCTATTTTTTTTTCCTGCAAAAAAGATGCACCTAATTCATTTGCAGCTTCTTTAAAACTAACACAGGAGGGAACGATAACCGTATCAAAAGATACTACCACAGTTAGCTTTGGAGATATTAGTGTGCGTATCACAAATACCAATACTTGCTTTCCAAGTACAGAACTATTTAGTTTTACAGCCATTGGTCCGGCACTTCCGGCTGGTGCATTTTATCAATGGAATTTTGGCGATGGCAATACCGCAAAAGGAGCAAACACAACTTATTCGTATCAAGCCGCAGGCTCTTTTTTAGTGAGTTTATTTTTAATGCAAGATGAGAACACACAGGTAAGCAAACTGAATTTCCCCATTAAAGTGAATGGCAAACAAACAAAAATAGTTCCCAGCTTTACTATAAAAAGCGATTTCCCCGCCAACTTAAATTTTATTACATTCAATAGTACTTCTGCTGTAAATCAAGGCGATTTTGCAAGCTATCAATGGGATTGGGGCGATAGTACAAGCAGCCTACTTTCAGTGCCTTTAACACGGCACGAATTTCCTACTCAAATAACCGATAAAGTATATCCAGTTAAACTTACGCTAACAAGCAATACAGGTTGCAAAGCCGATACAACAATACATGTAACCGTTCCCGGGCGATTCAATAATATTCGTGGAAATTTTATTGCCAATGCATTTGACCAATGCACGAATGAGTATTTTATGTTTACTGCTGCGGCAGAAAATGTGCCTGGTGGCTCAGTATATGCGTGGGATTTTTCAGACGGAAAAGGAATTCAAACGGGCAATCCTATTCGCTATCAATTTAAATTTCCGAACGACTATGATATTATCATGATCATTAAACTCAATGGCAGAGAAATATATAGAACCCACAAACTAGTAAATGCAAAAGGCGAAAATCCTAAACCTACCGCCGCATTTGAGCAAACATTAGTATGGCAAAAGCCCACAGAAGTACGTTGGAGTTTTAATAGTAGAAGTACCATACCAACAAGTACGATTGATAGTTATCAATGGAGTTTTGGTAATGGTGTTACAAATAATACATTCTTAAGTTTTATAGAAAATACCTATAACCGAGAAACAATCGATAAAACCTATCGTGTTCAATTAATTGTAACTGGGAATGGTTGTGCGGATACTACTTTCAAGAATATTACTGTTCCGAAATTATAAAAGGCTTCGACACGCTCAGCCTGACATAGTCGAGTAATTGACACCGTAGCGCCCCGCCTCGCGCGGGGCGCTACGGTCTATCGTCAACGGTCTATCGTCTTTGGTTATTATTCCCAAATTTCATCCTTACCTGCTAACCAAAGCTTTACAGATTCAGTAGTTACAGATTTCGGACGCTCTAATGGGAAGCCCAATGCCCGATCCCAACATAGGCTTGCAAGTACACCCAATGCGCGACTCACAGCAAATAAAACGGTATAGAATTCGTACTCAACAAAACCATAATGTACCAATAAAGCACC
>REAV01000056.1 GCA_004294465.1 Sphingobacteriia bacterium
AGCAGCGATAAATTTAGATATGGCGGCTCCTTTCGAAGTAGATATTCCTGCTGTTGATAAAATTCCTTTAGAGCCATTAACCGAGTTAGAGCCTGGTGCTTTGTATCAAATGGCATTGAGCAATCAGCCAGCACAAAAAGCCAATGCGCTTAGAATAAAATCTGCCGAAGAATCTGTTAAAAGATCCAGGGCTGCATTTTATCCTACACTTTCTGCATTTGGAACTTTAGGAACCAATTTTGCAAACACTGCAAATATGGTTACAGGGGCCAATTTTGTTGGAACAAGGCCTACATCTAATTTTGTAACAATAGCCAATCAAAATTATTTAGTGTTTCAACCAGATATACAGTTGGTTACAAGTAAAAGATCTTTTGGCCAATTTTGGAATGGATGGGGAACTCAATTAGACCAAAACTTTCGTCAAAGTTTTGGCGTGAATTTATCGGTACCCATTTTCAATAATGGTTCTGCAAAAATTGGATACGAAAGGGCTAAATTAAATCAGCGAACAACTGAAATAACCAAGCAGCAAACCGATTTAACCTTGCAACAAAATATTTATCAGGCACATACTACAGCATTGGCATCTATGTTGCGATTTAATGCAACTCAAAAAACGGTGGAAGCGTCACAAAAAGCCTATGATTTTGCAGCTAAAAGATACGAAGCAGGATTGTCGAATACACTCGATTTAATCACCAATCAAAACAATTTAGTAAGGGCCAAATTAGATAGGCTCAATACTCAATTTGATTATATATTTCGAATTAAACTACTTGAATTTTATAAAGGTCAGGGAATTAAATTATAACCCCATTAGAAGGAATAAAACTGTAAATAATTGTTATGAGTAAGAAATTGATTTGGATTATTGTTGGTCTGGTTGTTGTAATCGGATTATTAGTTGGGTTAAAGAAAGCTGGAATCATTGGTAAAGAAGAAGGCATCACTGTTTCTGCTGAAAAAGCTCAGTTAAGAACCATTACCGAAACAGTAAATGCCAGTGGTAAAGTGTATCCAGAAGTGGAAGTTAAAATCAGCCCCGATGTAAGTGGAGAAATTGTTGAATTAACCGTAAACGAAGGAGACAGTGTAAGAAAAGGGCAGGTATTGGCCAGGATTTATGCAGACATTTTGAATTCTCAAAGAGACCAGGTTGTTGCAGGTGTAAATCAACAAAAAGCCCAAGTGAATAATTCAACTGCACAATTGGGCGCATTGAAAGCCAATCTTGATCAAACAGAAACTCAATACAACCGCCAGAAAAAGTTATTGGATGAGAAAGTTATCAGCCGTTTAGAATTTGAACAAGCCGAACAAGCATATAGAAGCGCGAAAGCCAATTACTCTGCAGCTACACAAGGAATTAAAAGTGCCGAAGCTGGAGTGCAAAGCGTTCAGGCACAATTAAACAGGGCCAATAAAGATATTAGCAGAACAGTGATTACATCTCCAATGGATGGAGTAATTAGTTTATTGGCTATCAAAAAAGGAGAGCGAGTTGCAGGTAATAGTTTTAATGTTGGTACAGAAATGATGCGTGTTGCCGACATGCGTAGCATAGAAGTTCGTGTGGATGTTGGTGAAAATGATATTCCTAAAGTAAAATTAGGAGATACTGCAATTGTAGAAGTAGACGCTTATACCTCAAGAAAATTCAAAGGGCTGGTTTATAAAATTGCCAATCCAAATACAGGTTCAAACTTAACTGGAGCAGCATCAAGTGCTGAAGTAACCAATTATAAAGTACATATACGTTTGTTACCAGAAAGCTATACAGACTTAATTGGAAAAGGAAAAAGTTTCCCTTTCCGTCCAGGAATGACTGCTAGCGCCGATATTCAAACTAAAAGCAGGTTCAATGTTTTGTCTGTGCCTTTAAATGCGGTAACAACAAGAGATTCTAAAGATAGCAGCAGTTCAAAATCGAGCGATAAAAAAGAAACTACGGTACAAACCGACGAACAAAAATCGGTAAGTGCTGATGATGATATTCAGGAAGTAGTCTTTGTTTTACAAAAAGACAATACGGTTAAAAAAGTAAAGGTTAGAACTGCCATTCAGGATTTGAATAATATTGAGATTCTTGGTGGGTTGAAAGAAGGCGATATGGTGATTACTGGCCCTTATTCAATTGTAAGTAAAACCTTAAAAGAGGGAAATTTGGTAACAGTGGTTGCTAAGGATAAACTATTTGAAGACAAGAAGAAGAACTAATACCTAGTTCCATTTTTAGTATGTTTGCTGTATAAACAGTGCATATGCAGTTTGGAATTATAGGGGGAGGAAGTTGGGCTACAGCAATTGCTAAAATTTTAACGGATAATGGCAATTCGATTAATTGGTGGATTCGCAATAATGAAAGTATACAATACATTAAAAAGCGAAAACATAATCCACATTATTTAAGTGGGGCTTATTTTAATCCGGCACAACTTGCTTTGAATGATAATCTGCTCGAAGTAGTTGCGGCTTCCGATGTGTTGGTCATTGCTGTTCCATCTGCTTTTGTTGAAGAAACCTTGGCAAGCATACCAGTAGAATTACTGGTAAATAAAAGAATTGTTTCTGCAGTAAAAGGAATTCTTCCTCAATCCAATCAACTGCTAAATGAATATTTAGGCGAATCCATTGGTTTTCCTGTTGATCAATATTTTACCCTTTTAGGACCCTGTCATGCAGAAGAAGTAGCAGCAGAAAAATTATCTTATTTAACTTTCTCTGGAAAAAATCAAGATGCTACAGCAACAATTGCCAGTCATTTTAAAACAGAATATATCAACACTATTATCAACTCAGATATAATAGGTGTTCAGTATGCTGCAGTATTAAAAAACATTTATGCATTAGGTGCAGGTATTGCTCATGGACTTGAATATGGAGATAACTTTCAGAGTGTTTATATAGCAGCAAGTGCTAATGAAATGGTTGGTTTTTTAAAAAAGATAACTGAATCAGAAATCCTTCATTTACATAACAGCCCTAATTATGCTGCTTCTGTTTATTTAGGAGATCTATTGGTAACCTGTTATTCTTTATATAGCCGCAATAGAACTTTCGGCAATATGATTGGTAAAGGGTATTCAGTAAAATCAGCAACACTAGAGCTCAACATGGTTGCTGAAGGATACAATGCCAGTAAGTGTATTTTCAAAACCAATCAATTGGTCAATGCAGAAATGCCGATTGCCTCCATTATTTATAATATTCTGTGGGAACACTTACCAGCTGAAGAAGGATTTATTTCTATAGAATCTTTTTTAGCATAATAAAAAAA
>REAV01000164.1 GCA_004294465.1 Sphingobacteriia bacterium
GGCTGTTTTGTTTTCGCCAAACTCTACCACAGAGTATAAACTTCCATCTAATTTTAATATCAGACCACGGCTGATGTCGGATGTTGTTGCCATATTATTCTTTTTAAAGTTACCCCTTCGGGGATTTGCGCAAAAGTAGGGATTGAAGCCCAAATAAAGAAAAACAGAACAAATTTAGCTTCTGAAGCTCCTTTTTATTTGCTAAATAGGTAATCGTATCGTTTCAATAATTTGAAATGCATGAGGATATGGGTAATAGTAAGCGCACTGATAATAAACATCAATCCGGCAACCACCTTAAACATTTTGATAAAAACATCCAGTGATATTTTACCTGATAATTCGGGTTGTTGATCCATCATTTCACTGATAACCTGACGTAAATTGATATCATTCATAAAAAAAACTGCTGAGGCATTCATTAAAAACAAAACACTGATAAACAAAGACCCGTAGGCATTGACTTTTATCCAATCCTTTAATGAAGATTTACAAGGGCGTTCGTTGTTGATGCCATTGAATAAAAAATACAAAGAAGCAATTACGTATATCACAAAACAAGCCATTGCAAAAGCCATTAATAAGAAGGCCGGATTTCCAGACAAGGCCATAATAGTAACAACTATATCCATTATCCCAAATAACAAAGCTACTGGAATCAATAAAAAACTGATGATCTTAAAAATAGTGAGTTGATTCATTGGCTGCAATTTACTGTTGTTGGGCAGCAAAGTTATCGATTATATTTTCTATTTGGGTTGGAGGAGTTTTTTCTAACTGAACATTGTTTATTTCTTCAAAGACCATTCCATCTTCATAACCGATTGACACATAAACAGAAAGGGATTGATGGGCAGGTCCTTTAAAAGTTCCTTTAGCAGGAGTACAATCAGCAAAGTCTCTTCCAACCGCCAATTTAATATGTTGACTTTCTACCCATACATTATTAGTTGGATCTAAACCAACCCAACCATAGGAGGGTATATAAAACTCTACCCATGCGTGTGTTGCCCCCTCTCCTCGCATCCCATTTTTATTGGGACATATATAGCCACTAACATAGCGTGATGGAATTCTCATTGCCCTTAACAACTCCAACAATACATGTGCAAAATCCTGGCAAACACCTGCTTTTTGTTGGATGATTTCTTCTACAGTTGTTTCAATAGTTGTAATACCCTTAATATACGTGAATTGATTAAAAATATATTCGCTGCAAGCAAATGCAATTTGAGCTATTGATTTTTTATCATCGTATATTTCTTTGATTGCAATATCTAAAAACGATTGCAATTGAACAGGGTTTGATCTTGAATATTGCAATAAAAGCAGGTTCTGCAAATCATTGGAAGTATGAGATATAGTAGTTTCAGGAAAATTAATAATTGAAGGAGCAGTTGTTTGAACAATCAATTTACTTTCGATAATCAGTTCCTGATGGGGCCTCAACAGATTAAAATCACCTGTTTTATTTCCCCAATAATCAGTAAAAGTTAATACTTCCGGATTACCTGTAATTTGCAAATCCATCTCTAGTACCTGCTGAGATGGAATATTAGATGGATATATCTTTATTTCATTAACACTCTCTTTGATAGAACGATCATACTGGTACTTTGTAATATGGTGTATTTTAAATACAGACATTCCATTTATTTTTAAGAATAAGAAAAATAAGTTTGACCCAATAAATAACCAAAGGCATTCAATTCTTTGCGAATATTAATTAAATAGGTTTCTAATCCTATTTGGTGAATGCTTGACAGATCAGCAAATTTTATTTGACTATTTAATCTACCGAAACTTCTTTTCAAATCAGTAGCGCCTTCAACAGGATTAGCTTCGGCGATATCGTTTAAATATTTATTAGCACGATCTAAGGAATAATACAATGACCTTGGAAAATAATGATCAAATAAAACTTGTTTTGCAACATTCTGATTGTGATTCAAGTTGCTGTAATTTTTTAAATGCAATTCATATCCCGAGAGTGCCAATAATAAGCTTCTCCAGAAAAGAATGTCTTGTTCATTGTCAATTTCAAAATGAATTAATTTATAAAAATTATGTGTAAACTCAACCGTTAATAAACATCGTTCAGTATATTTTCCCAAATTCATATAGTTCCAACCTTGGCCTCTTGGCATCGTACTATCTGCAATTCCGCAAAACTGATCACAACTTGCAATTAATGTATCGAGCACCATAATGGCTTCAGAGCCTGCTAATTGATCATTCAGAGAAGGTTGATTGACTAAATGATAAATATGATTTACTTGTTCCCAAACTTCTTTAGTAATTTGATCCTGTACTCCCCGAGCATTTTCTCTCGCTTTAGTAATAATCGATTTGAGTGAATTGGTGTTTTTTGGATCAGTGATTAAATACTGCAAAGAAGCTGTATCATTTTCTTTCAAAAAATCAATTTCTTCTTTGTTCAATGCCGTAAATACTTCCAGAGCAGGTTGCCAGGTGATTCCGTTGGCTTGTACTTTATCAAATGAAAGTATATAGCTTGTTTTTAATAACCGCAACATACCATCTGTACGCTCCATATACCGATGAAGCCAATACAATGAGTCTGCAATTCTACTTAACATGAAAAAATATTTTTATTAATAATGATTAATCAATGATCCATGTGTCTTTACTTCCCCCACCTTGTGAAGAGTTAACTACCAATGAGCCTTCTCTTAAAGCTACTCTTGTTAACCCTCCCGGAACTATTTCAATACCATTAGGACCACATAATGCATAAGGCCGAAGGTCTACATGACGGGGTTGTAATTTTCCATCCAATAAGCAAGGAACAGTAGATAATGAAATGATTGGCTGAGCAATAAAATTGCGCGGATTTTTCAATATCATTTCTTTTGCTTTAATCAATTGGGCTTCTGTTGCACTATTGCCCATCACCATACCATAGCCCCCTGATTGATTGGTTTCTTTCACCACCATTTTCTCCATGTTTGCAAATACATGTTCTCGATGTGCTGCATTCCCCATTTGATAAGTTGGCACATTGGGAAGAATCGGCGCTTCATTTAAATAGTATTGAATCATATCGGGTACATAGGCATAAACAGCTTTGTCATCAGCTACCCCATTTCCTAAAGCATTTACAATGGCCACATTCCCTTTTCTATATGCACTCATCAACCCAGGAACACCTAAAGCACTATTTGGATTAAAAACCATTGGATCTAAAAATTCATCATCTACTCTTCGATAAATAACATCAACCTGTTTTAAGCCAGCAGTGGTTTTCATATACACTCTCTGGTTGTCCACCAATAAATCTCTGCCTTCTACCAATTGAATACCCATTTGACGGGCTAAAAATGTATGTTCGAAATAAGCAGAATTAAAAACTCCAGGAGTGAGTAATACTACAACAGGGTCGCTTATCTGGCGTGGGGATAAAGCAGCTAAATTATCAAATAAGATCAATGGGTATTGATTGATCATTCGCACTTTATTGCTTGCCAGTAAATCCGGAAAAATTCTTTTAGTTACTTCTCTATTCTCCAACATATAAGAAACACCTGAAGGAGTTCTTAAATTATCTTCCAGAATATAAAATGTTCCATCATCGCCCCTGATCAAATCGATTCCTGCTATATGAACATATATATCATGTGCCACTTTGATACCATGTACTTCATGTGTAAAATGTGGACAGGAAGCAATTAACTCAGCAGGAATGATATTGTCTTTGATGATTTGCTGGTCGCTGTAAATATCTTTTAAGAAAAGATTCAATGCAGTCAATCGTTGTTTAATTCCGGCTTCTACATGTGCCCATTCAGCTGCTGTAATAATTCGGGGAAGAATGTCGAATGGGAATATTCTTTCTATTCCTTCATCGTTATTATACACGGTAAAAGTAATGCCCTGACTCATAAAAAGCTCAGCAGCCAACTGGTGCTTTTGTTGTAGATCCTGTACCTGGAGTTTACTCAATGCAGCCGAAATTGCTTCGTAAGGCAATCGAATATCAGCTGCGGATTTCATTTCATCCCAAATACCCTGCTGAATAGGGTAGCTATTGAATAATGACTGAACTGCCATAGGCTTTCATTTAGGTTGATGTATAAACAAAAAATTGCACCCCCTATAAAAAGGCTGCAATCAAATGGAAGATACTAAAAAAACAAATGTGAAAAGGCCTGTGAAAAAAAATATACATAATTTTCTTATGTATAGGTAAATGATGTATTATTGCTTTATGAAAAAATCTTCTTTATACAAAGGATGCTTAGAACCCATTTTATTGAGATTGTTGAAAGACCATGGTAGAATGTATGGCTATCAGATGACTCAAATGGTTAAAGACATCACTAAAGGCGAACTGAATATTACAGAAGGAGCACTTTATCCGTTGTTGCACAAACTGGAAGAACAAGGTATTGTAGAAACTGAAACAGAGATGAATGGCAACAGAATGCGCAAATACTATAGCTTAACCAAGGCTGGAAAAAAACAAACAAATATTGCCATGGATGAAATGAAAGCATTCATGCAAAGCTTGGAATACATTGTTAATCCGAAAATTGCATTGGGATGATAACAGATGAACAATACGAAAGTCTTTTTGGTTTTTGTAGAAGACATTATGTACAATTTTATGATGTACAAGTAGAATTGGTAGACCATTTATCTGCCGCCATTGAAGAACGTATGAGCAATAATCCAAAACTTAGTTTTGAGCAAGCACTTGAAGCTGTTTATGCGGGATTTGGCATTAAGGGTTTTTCGGATATTGTTGCTACTAGAGAGAAGATGGTGTACAAACAATGTAGAAAACGAAAATGGAGATTATTTTTTTCTTATTTCACGGTTCCTAAAGTTGCCATGACCATTTGCATTTATGCTGCTATATTATTAATAGGCAAAATGTTTGTTCAAGATTATCATCGAATAGTACTATTATCATTCATTGGTTTAAGCTTAATCATTTTAGAAATAAATCATTCATTAAAAACTTCAAAACTTTTTGAACAACAAACAAAAACATTGCTTTACACCGGTGAGCGACTAAATGGATTGATTAGCTCCAGTGTTTTTATTCAAGTTATTTTATCTAGGAAATTTGCTAAAGTATTTGAATTGAACGAATTCAACTACTTAGATTACACTATCGTTTCATTTATCCTAGTGCTGATGTTTGTTTCCATTCTTGCACACAGAGATTTTATTAAAGAACTTTACAATAGCGCTTTACAAAAATATCCACTTGCATTCGGTAAATAACCAATTTTATGAATCTAACAACTGAACAAATAAACCTTATAAAAGCATACTGTAACCATACAAGTAAATATTATGATGTAGAAATAGAATTGGTAGACCATTTCGCTTCTTATGTTGAATCAAGAATGGAGAATGATTCAGATTTTGAAAATCTTTTTGAATCATTGAAAAAAAGTTTTTCTGCAAAAGATATTGCTTTAATTATTCAGGAGAAGAAGCGTGCCATAACTCAAAAAGCTAGAACCCAATGCTGGAAAGAGTTGCTCAGTTATTTCAGTTGGCCGAAGATTGGATTTACATTTTTGTTGTTTGCATACATTGTCTGGATGGATCAGAATAGAAGTTTAGAAAAATCAGCTCAATCATTTATGTTCCTGCTGAATTTGCTGAATTTTAGGTTTGCCTTTGGCAGAGGCATGTTAGCCAATAGGAATTTACAAGAAAAGAAATTGCCTATTTTAGGCATGAAAATAATTTACAATTATCAATTGATTTCAATAATTCCTATTCTGCTTTACTTTATATTAGCTTTAAACACTTTTAATGAAACTAGTATAATCGATTTTGGAATTTATAAAGCTGCAATTTATATAGCCCCATTTCTTTTTTTACTTTTACTTGCATGGCAAAAAACCTATATTGATTTTCAATTAAAAATTCGAAAAGATTATCCGGGGGCTTTTGCAGCATAAAAAATTCCGCAATAATTATTAGCGGACTCTATTCAATACTTCTAAATAAAGAAGCCGCTTCAATTTTGAAACGGCTTCTTTACTATTATTAGAAATTGAATTTATTTCAAATTCAATTTGATCTGTAATTCATCAAATTGCTTATCGTCGATTGCACTTGGCGCATCAAGCATCACATCTCTACCACTATTGTTTTTAGGGAAGGCAATAAAGTCTCTGATACTTTCACTTCCACCTAATATAGAACAAAGGCGGTCGAAACCAAAAGCGATACCTCCATGTGGTGGTGCACCATATTCAAATGCACCTAATAAAAATCCAAACTTGTGTAAAGCTTCTTCTTCGGTCATACCCAATGCTGCAAACATTTTTTCCTGCAATGGACGCTGGTAAATACGTATAGATCCGCCTCCAATTTCATTACCATTCAATACCATATCATAGGCATTGGCTTTGATGTTGGAATAAGGATGTTCTAAATATTTATCCGCATTTTCAATCAAAGGATTGTTATTGATCATCACTTCAATATGATCGGGCTTAGGAGAAGTGAATGGATGATGACGAGCTACCCAACGATTGTCTTCTTCGGCATATTCAAAGAGTGGAAAATCCATCACCCATAATAATTTATATTCGTCTGCATTACGCAATCCCAAACGCTTACCCATTTCTAATCTTAAATCAGAAATGGCTTTACGAGTACGTTCTTCTCTTCCTGCTAAAATCAATACCAAATCCCCAGCTACTGCTCCAGCTGAATCAGCAATTGCTTTTAATTTCTCTTCAGAATAAAATTTATCTACACTACTCTTATAAGTACCATCTGCATTGCATTTAATGTAGACCAATCCTTGCATGCCAATTTGAGGACGCTTCACCCACTCGGTTAATTCATCGGTTTGTTTGCGCGTATATTCTGCACAACCTGGAGCAGCTATTGCCAACACTGTTTCTGCATTATCAAATACACCGAAACCTGCGCCATTAATGAGTTCGCCAGTTGATGTGATTTTGCCTCCATTTGAGAAAGCCGATTTTAAATTGGACAAGTTCATGCCAAAACGAATATCGGGCTTATCATTTCCAAACTGCCACATCGCATCTTCCCAAGTCATTCTTTCTACTTGTTCGGTATAATCGATATTCTTTACATCTTTAAAAACACGTTTAACCAGCCCTTCGAACATATTCAAAATATCTTCCTGCTCTACAAAAGCCATTTCGCAATCGATCTGTGTAAACTCTGGTTGACGATCGGCCCTTAGATCTTCGTCTCTAAAACATTTTACAATTTGATAGTAGCGATCGTATCCGCTCACCATCAATAACTGCTTGAATGTTTGAGGTGATTGTGGCAAAGCGTAAAACTGTCCTGGATTCATTCTTGAAGGAACTACAAAATCCCTTGCTCCTTCCGGTGTAGACTTAATTAAGAAAGGGGTTTCAATATCCATGAAATTATTTTCATGTAGATAGTTTCTGGCAGAACGATTTACTGCATAACGCAATTCCAAATTTTTCTTCACTGCATTTCTACGCAAATCCAAGTAACGATATTTCATTCTAAGATCATCTCCCCCATCTGTATCATCTTGAATAGTGAATGGAGGTACTGCAGATTTATTGAGAATTACAAAATCATTTACATTGATTTCAATTTCACCTGTTGGAATATTGGCATTCTTACTACTACGTTCTTGTACTTTCCCTTTTATTTGCAGAACAAATTCTCTGCCTAATGGATTGGCATCTAAAGCCCCATTCAAATCTTCCCCAAATAACAATTGAGTGATGCCATAACGATCTCTTAAATCCACAAAAGTGATCGCGCCAAATTTTCGAACAGTTTGCACCCATCCGGCCAAACTAACCACATCATTTACCTGACCAATTCTTAACTCTCCACAAGTATGTGTACGATACATATATAAATCTTAAATTTTTATTTATTGGGAATAGATAAATCCACCTGCCCAATCGGGCTGCAAATATACCCTAAATCAGGAAAGTTATAGAATTGAGGTATTTTTGCTCCAATGAATGATGCAATAATCAGTCCAAAAACCCATCGGATAGCTATTGCCAGCTTCTTTTTCATTGCAGGAATCTGTTTTGCAAGCTGGGCCAGTAGAATTCCCAATATCAAGCAGCAATTGGGTTTGAGTGAAGCTGCACTGGGCGGGTTACTACTCGCATTACCGGTTGGGTCGATGACTAGCTTACCCATTTCTGGATGGTTGGTTTCCCGCTTCGGAAGTAAAAGAATCATGCAAATAAGTTCCTTGGTTTACCCCATTTTATTGATTGGAATTGGATATAGCAATAGCATTTTTCATTTGGCCAGTTTACTCTTTTTGTTTGGGCTGTTTGGGAATATGATGAATATCTCTGTGAATACTCAGGCAGTTGGGGTTGAACATTTATACAAAAGAACCATTATGGCATCTTTTCATGGGGTCTGGAGTTTGGCCGGTTTTACAGGAGCTGCTATAGGCACATTGATGATTGGTTTAGGTATTAGTCCATTGATTCATTTTGTCATTATTGCTCTTTTAACTATTTCCATCTCTTTAATTGCTCAAAGCAAAGCAATTGCAAAAGATGATAACAAAACAGGCAGTACTTCTTTTGCTAAACCAGATATGGTTTTACTCAAATTAGGATTGATTGCCTTTTGTTGTATGGCTGCTGAAGGAACCATGTTTGATTGGAGTGGTGTTTATTTTCAAAAAATTGTACATGCGCCAAATTCTTTAATAACGATTGGCTATGCTGCATTTATGTGTTCAATGGCAACAGGTAGATTTGTAGGAGATAAATTGGTAGCAAATTTTGGCAAGAAAAGAATGCTTCAAGCAAGTGGTATTGTAATTGCTATTGGTCTACTAATTGCAGTTGTGTTTCCTACTTTACTCATTGCAACAATTGGATTTTTATTGGTTGGATTCGGTGTTTCATCGGTTGTGCCACTGGTGTATAGCCAAGCAGGAAAATCCACCAAACTATCGCCTGGTATGGCTTTAGCAGCTGTATCCAGCATTGGATTTTTAGGCTTTTTAGTAGGCCCTCCTATCATCGGATTTGTTGCAGAATCATTCGTATTGCAATGGTCTTTTACAATGATTGCTTTCTTAGGATTAGGAACAAGTTTGTTAGCGAGATTCACTAAATTTATAGACTAAATAAATTAATAATTATCAGACTCAATATGAAGAAATAAAACCTTAAGACAATTTGTGCGCTTTGAATTTTCGAAAGAAAATTCAGCAAATTGGATGGAGTTGTTTTCTTCATATTGAGTCTGATCTAAGATTTGATAATGACAATGATTCCTTTAGCCGAAAGAATGCGCCCCAATACTTTGGATGAAATTGTTGGGCAAGAACATATTACAGGGGCAGGTAGTATTCTACGGAAAAGCATGGAAAATAAAACCATTCCTTCCATGATATTGTGGGGTCCACCAGGAGTTGGAAAAACCACTTTGGCCAATGTTATTACGCAAACATTGCAAGTGCCTTATTTTCAATTAAGCGCCATCAGCAGTGGTGTAAAGGAATTGAGAGAAGTGATAGAGCAATCTACTTTACTAAAAGGGGCAGTTTTGTTCATTGATGAAATCCATCGTTTTAATAAATCGCAACAGGATGCATTATTGGGTGCAGTAGAAAAAGGAACCATTCGGTTGATTGGAGCAACTACAGAGAACCCTTCATTTGAAGTGAACAGTGCCTTGCTCAGCAGGTGTCAGGTATATGTGTTGAAATCTCTGGAAAAAGAGCAGTTGGTGCAAATGCTGCAAGATGCAATATCAAAAGATATTGTATTAAAAGAAAAAAACATTCAACTGAAAGAAACCGAAGCCCTCATCAATATCAGTGGTGGTGATGGCAGAAAATTATTGAACTTATTAGACCTTGTAGTACAGTCTGGCAAAACGGAAATTACTGATGCATTAGTAATGCAAGTGGCCCAACAAAAAATTGCTTTGTATGACAAAAGCGGAGAACAACATTATGATATCATTTCTGCATTCATCAAAAGCATGAGAGGCAGTGATCCGAATGGTGCAGTGTATTGGCTGGCTAGAATGATTGAAGGCGGGGAAGATGTAAAATTTATTGCCAGACGAATGCTGATTTTTGCCAGTGAAGATATCGGCAATGCCAATCCCAATGCGCTTTTACTGGCGAATGCCACTTTTGATGCTGTGAGTAAGATTGGTTACCCAGAGAGCAGAATTATTTTATCACAATGCGCAACATACTTAGCTTCTTCCTCTAAAAGCAATGCCGCTTATGAAGCCATTGCTAAAGCACAAAAGGCAGTTAGCCAACATGGGGATTTATCAGTGCCTTTACATTTGCGCAATGCACCCACTAAATTGATGAAGCAAATGGATTACGGCAAAGACTATCAATACTCACATTTAGGAGAAGGCAATTTTATTGAACAGGAATATTTACCAGATGCAATAAAAAATACTGCGTTCTACATACCAGGTAATAATGCTCGCGAAAATGAATTCAAGAAATTTTTGAGAGAGCGATGGAAAGGGAAGTATAATTATTAGATATGAGATATGAATTATGAGATACATTAAACAGATTTGAATTAAAAGATATGAGATATTAGATACAATAAGTAGTTATGAACTGTATCTTTTATCTCTTATCTTTTATCTCTTATCTTTTATCTCTTATCTCTTATCTTTTAATTCCTCTGCGGTATTAATCTCTCCGCAACTTTCTCCACCTCAGCGCCGCGTTCTCCACCTTCATGGTATTCTGCGTCTTCATTCACATCCCATAAATCAAACAATTCTTTACCTGCAATGATATTTTTTGCAGCGAGCATTGCAGTCATCATGCTATGATCTTGATTATTGTATTTATGCATTCCGTTTCTTCCTACCAAATATAGGCCTGGATAGGATTTCAGGGCTTCGCGTACATTGTCTACATTTTCTTTGTATGCATGATCATACACAGGATAAGCTTTGGGTTGACGCACCACATAACCATCTACCACAGCGCTGTCTTTGGTCAATCCAATTTGTTCAATTTCCTTTTTTGCCAGATTGATGAGCGTTTCATCGGAACTGGTCCACAGACCATCTCCTTCAAAACAAAAATATTCCAACCCATAACAGGCCATATTTGGATCAGGCACCATGTATGGACTCCATGATTTAAAATTTTGTATACGACCAACTTTTACACTTGGGTCGTGAATATAAATCCAGTTGTCGCTGAATGCATCTTCATCTTTACATATGAGTACAACAGTTAAAAAATCACGATAGCCTAGATTGGCTGCTGAAGAAAAAGCATTGGTTGGAAATTTTGGACTCACTGCCTGAATCAATTCACGCATAGGTGCGGATGATAAAACATAGTCAAAATTGCCTACCGCTTTACCATCAGAAGTATGTACAGTCCATTTTCCATCGGCCATGGCAATATCTTTCACGCCAGTATTCATTAATACTTCCACTCCCATTGCTCTGCACTTTTCTGTGCAACGCTCCCACATCATACCTGGGCCTAATTTTGGATAGCGAAAAGAATCAATCAAGGTTTTAATTACCTGATCTTTATTGGCTGATGGCTTTGGCTTGAATAACGCATTCCAAATAGCACTGCTCAAGGAAAGCCCTTTAATTCTTTGTGCTGCCCAGTCTGCAGAAATTTCATTGCAAGGAATTCCCCATACTTTCTCTGTATAGGTTTTAAAAAATATATTGAATAAACGCTGACCAAATTGATTGACTACCCAATCCTGAAAATTAGTAGGATTTTTTACGGGGAAGGCTTTTGCCTTTAAATAACTCAACACACATAAACCACTTTCGATAATCCCTAGTTTATTCAAAGCTTCAAATGCAACAAGCGGATAAGAAAAGAATTTTTTATTGTAATAGATGCGAGAACTTCTAGGACGTTCCAACATTTCATCACCTAAAATTTCTGTCCAAAAATCTTCTACCTCTTTCGATTTAGAAAAGAAACGATGTCCTCCAATATCAAAATGATACCCTTTATATGATTCAGTTCTTGAGATACCGCCAACATAGGTAGGATCTTTTTCAAAAACAGTAACTTGCTGGTTAGCTTTACCAAGTAAATAAGCCGCAGTTAATCCTGCTGGTCCAGCACCTATGATTGCAATATTTTTAGCCATTATTGGTAAACGTATTCGTAATTTTGTAAAGACGCAAAGGTGCGGAAATATTGTGGTAAATAGACTAAAAAACCCTTGAATGAATGCTGAAACACCTTTTTTTACCTTAAAATCCTTCAACGATTTAACTCCTGGTGAATTATACTCCATTCTTCGTTTAAGAAATGAGGTTTTTGTTGTAGAACAAAACTGTGTATTTCAGGATGCCGATAATAAAGATCAGGATAGCCATCATTTGATGTATTGGAAAAACCATGCACTCATTGCTTATTGTCGTCTTTTACCTCCAGGATTGATGTATGAAGAAATGAGTATTGGCAGAGTAGTTAGCTCACCTGGTTCTAGAGGCATCAGCGCTGGTAAACAATTAATTGCAGAAGCCATAGATTGCTGTCATCAATTATTTGGTAAAGGGCCGATACGAATTGGCGCGCAATGTTATCTCATTAATTTCTATGCTGGTTTCGGATTTAAAACAGAAGGTGCTGTTTATTTAGAAGATGGTATAGAACATATAGAGATGGTGAAATAATTATTTCCACTGCTCAACTGCCATCGTTGCAATTTCAAATCCAGTTTTCATAAAATCAAATCCTTTGTCTCCAGTGATAGAGCCATATCCGCTGCTTAAGTTGGTGAAGAAAATTACACTGATATCTTCTTTGATAAAATGTAAAGCAAAAGTGCCTGAATAACCTCCATGTAAAAAAGCTTTATGTCCGTTGATGTCTTTTACAAACCAACCCAATGCCATGGTTGCTCCATCATTGGCTTGCGCGGGATTTCCATTTGGCAAAATTGTTGGAGTGGTCATTAATGTATAACTGGATTCCGACAAAAGTTTATGTTGAGCAGTTGCTTGTAAAAATTTTTCATAATCAGTTACTGTACTCATTCCTCCTCCAAACCCATTGGCATCAAGGGCTTGCAAGATTACTTCTAAACTTGAACGCACCAATATTCCTTTTCGTTTGGTATATCCTTGTGCTCGATTTAGAATAATGGAATCTCCATTGATGTAAGAAGTTTTAGTCATACTCAAAGGAGTAAAAATATTTTTTTGTACAAATTGATAGAAAGACATACCAGCAACTTTTTCTATAATTGCTGCTTGCATAAATAATGCTGCATTGCTGTATAGGTAAGCAGTTCCAGGAACAGATTTCAATTTCAATTTATACAAATCACTGAGCTGATCATTGATAGAATAACGGAGTGGTGTAGGACCCATTAATTTATTATACGCAAAATGATCTGCTGGAATTCCTGAAGTATGTGTCATGATCTGACGAATGGTAATTGCTTTATGGGAAGCTGGAACATCTGATAAATATTTTGCAATAGAAGAATCCAATGCAATTTTTCCTTGTTCAACCAGCAGCATCATAGCTGTTGCGGTGATTGGCTTTGACACTGATGCTAATTCAAAAACTGTTTCCGGAATTGTTTTTACCCGATGTTCTAGATTAGAAAAACCATAACTGGCTAATTTAACAGGTTTACCATTTTTAGTAATTAGCAATACAGCACCAGGAAAACTATCTGTTTTCATTTTGCCAGTAATAAATGCGTCGTATGTATCGGATTTTTTTTGTTGAGCTACAACTTGTAAGCAGATTGAAATACTAATTAATAAGAGGAAACGCTTCATTGATTTTTATTTCAAGTTAAGAAAAGTTTTAATCAAAACCGGTCAGACAACTTTTGTCTGACCGAAATGGTCTGACCTGTTTGAAGTAAAAAAAAAAAAAAAACCCCGATCAATAAAGATC
>REAV01000165.1 GCA_004294465.1 Sphingobacteriia bacterium
GTTCAGCGCGAAGGAAAAATATTTGAACAAGAGTACCATACTGGTATTCCAAAATACCCTGTTCGTGAAATAGGTGAAAGCGATATTACTGGAACTAAAGTTCATTTTTGGCCTGATCTTAGCATTTTTCAGGAGTCGGTTTACAAAAGAGATATTTTAGAAGGCCGTTTAAGAGAACTGGCTTACTTGAATAGAAAAATCAACATCGAATTAACCGATTTGCGTGAGCTGGACGAAGCTGGCAACAGTTACACAAAAAATTTCTACAGCGAAGGAGGAATTGTTGAATTCGTTCAGATGCTGGACAAAAACGGCAATAGAACCCCATTGATTCCTGAACCATTGTATGTGGATGGGCACGACGAAGTTTCTAATGTAGCAGTAGAAGTTGCGCTTACTTATAATGACGACTATAAGGAACATATTTTTTCTTATGTAAATAATATCAATACCATCGAAGGTGGAACCCATGTAACTGGTTTCCGTCAAGCACTTACCAGGGTGTTTAAAACTTATGGTGATAAACAAGGTTTGTTTGAAAGAGCCAAAGTAGTGATTGAAGGAGATGATTTTAGAGAAGGCTTGAGTGCAATCATTTCTGTAAAAGTTCCTGAACCTCAATTTGAAGGACAAACAAAAACCAAATTAGGCAATAGCGAAGTGAGTGGTATTGTTCAAACTACAGTTGCTCGTGCATTAGAAGCGTTCTTAGAAGAGAATCCTCGTGAAGCCAAGAATGTTATCTCTAAAATTATTTTGGCCGCCCAAGCCCGTGTTGCTGCAAAAAAAGCACGTGACATGGTACAACGCAAAACCGTTTTAAGCGGTGGTGGTTTACCAGGTAAGTTGGCAGATTGTAGCGAAAGAGACCCGGCAAAATGTGAGTTGTATTTAGTAGAAGGAGATTCGGCAGGTGGAACAGCCAAACAAGGCCGAGATAGAAGTTACCAGGCTATTTTACCGTTAAGAGGTAAAATTCTGAATGTAGAAAAAGCAATGGAGCATAAAATATATGAGAATGAGGAAATTCGAAATATGTACACTGCTCTAGGCGTAACCATTGGAACTGCTGATGATCCGAAAGCATTAAATACTACCAAATTACGTTACCATAAACTCATCATCATGACCGATGCCGATGTGGATGGTTCGCATATTGCCACTTTGATACTTACATTCATTTTCCGATATATGAAAGAATTGGTGGAGCAAGGAGGTGTTTATATTGCACAACCACCACTTTATTTAGTAAAAAGAGGAAAAGAACAGGAGTATGCATACAGCGAAGAACAACGCAAAGGCTTGGTGGAGAAATTAGGTGCAGGTAAAGAAGATAGCGTTACCATTCAGCGATACAAGGGATTGGGTGAAATGAATGCAGAACAATTATGGGAAACTACTATGGATCCTTCAAGAAGGACCCTAAAAAGAGTAACCATAGAAAGCGCTGCTGAAGCTGATCGTATTTTTAGCATGCTCATGGGAGATGATGTTGCCCCGAGAAGGGAATTCATCGAAAGTCATGCTAAATATGCCAGAATTGACGTGTAGGCCTATTTTCCCAAAAAACCCTTAACTTGTGTACACTAACCAAAGTTCTCTTTTTAAAAACAATTAAATTCTACAACTATGGACACTTCAAAAATGATTAAAGCATATTGCCTTAAGACAAAAGAAAAAAATGTACCAATGCAGGATGCAGTGATAACTAAAACTGCAAAAGGCGGTTACATGGCCGGTGGTCATGATGGAAAAGGCAACAAAATGGCAGCTATTATGAGTGAAGCAAAAGCTTTACAGGCTATTGCTGATGGCGTTGCTAAAAAAGGATTCTAAGTATCAATAAATACTTCTTAAGAGACCGTTCAGTGAATAACTGAGCGGTTTTTTATTTTACAGATATGGAACTTTATACCTGCGGAGCTATTTCACCTACTACTTCTTTGTGCATGAGTGAAAGAAAGCGTTGCATCGATTCCATTCCCTGAACTTGATCTACCACTAATAAAAACATTTTACCCGCTTGTTTTAATCGGGCTTTGTTGGTGCCCGTTTGTAAATAGGCCAATAGTTTTTTAAACAGGTTCGATTCAAAATAAGGCGAATCTGGCCGATTGATAAAATAACAACGCAGGGTACTGTCTTTTAAGGTCATTTTTTCAAAGCCCATTTTTACAGCCAACCATCTACAACGAACAGTCGTAAATAAATCATCAACCGAGGAAGGCATCGGTCCAAAACGGTCTACCATTTCCTGATGAAATTGAGTGAGTGCTTCTTCGTTTTCACAATCATCCAATCGGGTATACAGAGAAAGTCTTTCTGAAATACTTTCAACATAGCTGTCGGGTATCAAGATTTCTAAATCAGTATCAATCGTACAGTCACTAACAAAATCATCTTGCTTGCTGATTTCTTCTTTAAACAATTCTTTAAAGGAAGTTCGCTTCAATTCTCGAATAGCTTCTTCTAAAATTTTCTGGTACATTTCAAAACCAATCTCCGCCATAAATCCACTCTGCTCCCCACCCAACATATTTCCCGCTCCTCTGATATCGAGATCGCGCATGGCAATTTGAAAACCACTACCCAAATCACTGAATTGTTCCAATGTTTGTAATCTTTTGCGAGAATCAGTGGGCAATGTGCTCATTGGTGGGCCCAATAAATAACAGAATGCTTTTCGATTGCTTCTACCCACTCTTCCTCGTAATTGATGCAAATCACTCAATCCAAATTGATGTGCATTATTGATGATGATGGTGTTTACATTAGGAATGTCTACCCCACTTTCTACAATATTGGTACAAACCAATACATCATATTTTTTATCGATAAAATCGAGAATTCTTTCCTCAAGTTCGTGTCCTTCTAATTGACCATGGGCAAAACCAATACTTAAATCCGGACATAATCCTTGAATCATAGCACACATTTCAGGTAATCCATGCACTCTGTTATGAATAAAAAACACCTGTCCTCCCCTTTCAGTTTCATAATAAATGGCATCCCGAATAAAATCATCATTAAATACATGAACTTCCGTTTGAATAGGTTGACGATTTGGAGGAGGAGTATTCATAATACTCAGGTCTCTGGCCCCCATCAAACTAAATTGCAATGTTCTTGGAATAGGTGTAGCAGTGAGTGTTAAGCAATCAACATTGCTTTTCAATGTTTTGAGTTTCTCTTTATGTCCAACACCAAATTTTTGTTCTTCATCAATAATCATTACCCCCAGGTCTTTAAAATGCACTTCCTTACCAAGCAATCCATGAGTACCAATAATGATGTCAATCTTTCCTGATTTTACTCTTTCTAATGTTTCCTTTTTTTCTTTAGCCGATTTAAATCGATTGATATAATCTACCGTAACAGGAAAGTCCTTTAATCGCTCTTGAAAGGTTTTAAAATGTTGAAAGGCTAAAATAGTGGTAGGCACCAATACTGCTGCCTGTTTTCCATCCACTACAGATTTAAACGCAGCTCTTATCGCAATTTCTGTTTTGCCAAACCCAACATCGCCACAAACCAATCGGTCCATTGGAGCTTCACTCTCCATATCTTTTTTTACATCTGCAGTTGCCTTGCTTTGATCGGGAGTGTCTTCATAAATAAAAGAAGCTTCCAGCTCTGTTTGCAAATACGTATCAGGCGCATGCGCAAAGCCATGCTGGGCCTTTCTTTGCGCATATAGTTTGATCAGATCAAAAGCAATTTCTTTTACTTTTATTTTTGTTTTTTCTTTGAGCCTCACCCAAACATCAGAACCTAACTTATTTACTTTAGGCACCGTTCCTTCCTTACCAGTGAACTTGGCTATTTTATGCAAAGAATTAATATTCACATATAAAATATCGCTGTCTTTGTAAATGATTCTAACTGCTTCTTGAATTTTACCATTCACTTCTAATTTCTGTAAGCCAGAATAAGTTCCTACACCATGATCAATATGTGTAACAAAATCGCCGGGTTGAAGGTCGCGCAAGGTTTTTAAAGTAAGGGCCTTGCTTTTATTATATGCCTGCTTTACTTTGTATTTATGATAACGTTGAAATATTTGGTGATCGGTATAACAAATAATTTTCAATGAATGATCGATGAATCCTTCATGTATACTGGTACCAACAGGAATGAACTGAATCTCAGTATTCAGGTCGGTGAAAATACTGTTTAATCTTTCTAATTGTTTGATCTGTTCTGCAAAAAGGTATATGCTGTAACCCGCTGCCTCTTGGGTTTTCAGGTCTTTGATCAACAGATCGAATTGTCTGTTAAAAGATGGTTGCGCCTTGGTGTTGAATTCAATTTCGTAGTTAGCAAAAAAAGGTTTATACCCAAATTCAACCAATACTTTTTGGCTAATGATTTCTTTCAGATCATCCTTCCTTATAAAATCTTCCCATTGGATATCCTTTAATACATGTATTTCATCATCTTCCTTATTCAATTGAAAATGGCCTTCGTTTTGTAGTGCCAAAAACCCTTCCAGATCTTCTTCTTGTACCCTGATTTTTTCTTCAACTACATCCCAATCTTTGATCCAACAAATAGTATTCTCCGGCAAAAACTCCAATAAAGAAATTTTTGCACCTGCACCAGAACCAAAAGTGGCAGGCAATTGATCTACATTGGGAATAATATTTACTTGCAATAATTTTCTTTCGCTCAACTGTGTTTCCGGATCAAAAATGCGAATACTGTCTACTTCGTTTCCAAATAGTTCTACTCGATAGGGCTTTTCATTTCCATAAGAATAGATATCAAGAATTCCACCCCTTAATGCAAACTGCCCTGGCTCATACACAAAATCAGTTCGATCAAAACCATACATCACAAACAGATCCATTAAGCTTTCAGGATTAATGGTATCATTGGTTTTGATGCTAATGATATTACTGCTGATCGTGTCTGGTTGTATTACTTTTTCGAAAATAGCTTCAGGATAAGTAATGATAATTTTTTTGTTGCCGCCCCTTGCTAGTTTAGTAAGTGCTTCTGTTCTCAGCATTAAATGAGAACTATTGAGCAGCCTGAAATTTTTTCTGTTTTTGAAGGAAGAAGGAAAATAAAATAAATCCAACGCACTCGATAAATTCTCGATGGTGTTATGAAAATAAGCAGCTTCTTCTGCATCATTCAATACAATCAAATGATTGAGATTTTGAGCATCTGGATGACCAAAAACAGCGGTCACTAAAAATTCAGCACTACTCCCTACTATATTTTTAAGAAAGATTTTTTGAGTATCGGCATAAAAGAGCCTATCCACCAGCTGTTTTACCAGGGGTGATTCTTGGTATTGTTCCAGTAACCGATCCAAATTCATATATCTGCCAAATCCCTAATTAATCTAAATTGATTTTGCTTTAAGGAGTGCAAAGATAAGGCTAATAACTCGCGTTATTATTCACGATAATCTTTATTTCAGCAACCTTATTGGCTTCAACACTAATCAATGAAATATTATTCCGAATGTCGAAGCTATTGGCAAAAAACAACTTATCAACTTGCACAAAAACAGAATAAGTACCAGTTGGTAAATCAGCAATAAAAGCTCCCGTACTATCCGTTTTTACTGTACTAATCAATTTGGTATTGATAATATTATACAATGGACCCTGATTGACCCTGATGACCTGATTGATATTGGTGGGTTCATAGAAAAAAACCGTTGTTGGGTATGGATTTCCAGCATTCTTTTTTTGACCTGTATTATTAGGAGAAGGCATTTGATTGCCAGTAACTTGTAGAACTAGTCCTCTAACGCCTTGTTTAACATTTGGTACCGATGCTGGGGTATTTTCCACTTTTTTTTGTTGTTTCGGCACTTTACAAGAGAAACTTGATATGGAAATACAAAAAACTAAAAAAAGAATTGGTCTCATACTACAAATTAAAGGACTAAAGTATCTAATTTAGAGCAGTTTATAGTGATATAACTATAAACATGTAAAAAAAGCACTATTTCACATGATGAAAAAAATTATTCTGTCGGTTTTGACAATTGTTTTTGGAGTAACCATTGGATTGGCGCAAGTCAATAATAATGATAAAGCGCTGAAGCTAATCTCTCTGAAATTAAAATTAGAACAAGAATTGAATTATGCCAAAGCAATTGCTATGGCCAAATCCAAAAATTGGAGTTTAAAAATTACATATCCTGATGGCGGTTTTGCGAAATTGGTTGGAGTAGATGATTTTGGTTTCCCTATTTATTTGCAGACTTATAATAATAGCATAGCTGCTGCAACAACTCGTGCCAGTCAATTATGGCCTGGAGGAAGCTCTGGATTAAACTTATCGGGAAATTCTCCTTCAATGGCCAATAAATTAGGCATTTGGGAGGCAGAAGATCAAAGCCCATTGGCAACTCATGTTGAGCTTACAGGTAGAATAGTTCAAAAAGATGCACCAACAGCAGGAGCTGGTGATCATGCTACCCATGTTGCAGGAACAATGATTGCCACAGGTATCAATCCCATTGCAAAAGGAATGGCATTCCAAATTCCTAATTTGATCTCCTATGATACAAGAAGCAATATTTCAGAACTTTTTTCTGAATCTGGATTGTTATTGTCTAATCACTCTTATGGAATAACTGCTGGATGGAGAAGAAATTCTGATCAGGCAAATAGATGGGAATTCTTAGGTAGGCCCAATGAAAATGAAGATTTTGAATTTGGATATTACAGTAGTATTACACAATTAGTAGATTCTTTAGCATTTAATGTTCCCAATCATTTATTGGTATTTAGTGCAGGTAACCCAAGAAATAATAACGGCCCTGCAGTTGGAGAGCCCTATTTCAGGGCCAACTCTGCCGGTATAATGGCATCCGCAGGAAATAGACCAGCTGGAATAAGTAGCAATGATTCATATGATATCATTACGCAATATTCTTTAGCAAAAAACATATTAACAGTTGGAGCGGCAACTGGATTACCTGCTGGATATACAAAACCTCAAGATGTTGTCATAAGTAGTTTTAGCGCATGGGGCCCTACAGATGATGGTAGAATTAAACCCGATTTAGTAGCTAATGGAGTAAATGTTACCTCTACAACAAGCAGCAGTAACATTTCCTATGGTACATTAAGTGGAACTTCCATGTCTGCTCCAAATGCTACAGGTTCTTTATTATTGATTCAAGAATATTACAACAAATTAAAACCTGGTACTTTTTTACGATCATCCACGCTAAAAGGATTGGCCATTCATTCCACTGACGAAGCAGGAGATGCACCTGGGCCTGACTATAAATTTGGGTGGGGTTTACTCAATGTAGAAAGAGCAGCTTCCATTTTAACCAATGCAGTTCCTTCTAATAACGCCAATACTAGTTCCGATTTGGTTTTTGAAAATACGCTGAACAATGGTCAAACTTTTATAAGAACTGTTGTAGCTACTGGTAAAGTTCCCTTGAAAGCTACTATTTGCTGGACCGATCCAAAAGGTGCAGTAAATAATAATTCAGCTTCCAATTTAAATGATAGAACTAAAAAATTAGTAAATGATCTGGATATCAGAATTACAAGAGGAACTCAAACAATTTTACCTTGGACATTGAATGTAGATAATCCAGCAGCCCCTGCATTAAAAGGTGATAATATAACAGATAATGTTGAAAGGATTGATGCAGATAGTACCATTCCTGGACAAACATATACAATAACAGTAAGTCATAAAGGCACTTTAGAAAGAGGTACACAGCAATACGCTTTAATCGTTAGTGGAGTTGGTGGAACCGCATATTGTGCGTCTTCTTCAAATCCTGGAGGTGGTGCTTATATTGATAGTGTTTCATTCTCTAATATCCGTTTTAAAAATTCAACAACTTGTAAGACATATACCAATAACACCAATATCATTGGAGATATACAATCACAGCAAACATTGCCCATTACTGTTAGAGTGGCTACATGTGATGCAACCACACAATCTAGAATGGTAAAAATATTTATTGATTACAATAACAATGGAGTATTTGATGCCAATGAATTAGTAACTACAAGCCCTGTTTTAAATAGCACTGCTCAGAATTTTACTACTAATATCACTACCCCTTCGGGCTTAACAATCGGAGCAATTACATTAATGAGAATCATTGTTCAAGAAACGCTAACTGCATCAGATATCACTGCATGTAATAATTTTGCAAAAGGAGAAACTCAAGACTATCGACTACAAGTAGTTAGCCCGAGCAATGATTTGTCATTGAACAATATTGTTTCCCCTCAATCTGGGTCTTGTTCTAATCCTGCACAATTCATTACTGTGAATATTGCTAATAATGGTTCTTTACCTCAATCAAATATCCCATTAACTGTAACGGTTGCCAATGGATCAACAACAATTGCTACCATTAATACTACTTATGCTGGAACAATTGCATCACTTTCCAATATAGATTATACATTTCAAACTCCATTTAATGCATTAGCTGGTGTAACCTATACCATAACCGCAAGGGTCAATTTAACTGGAGATCAGTTTCCTAGTAATAACCAGTTTGTTGCTACTGCTGCATATGCAGCTAACCCTACAGCCCCAACTGGTGATGGCGTAATTTGTAATACCAGTGCTATTTTGAGGGCATTAAGTCCAAGTGCTTCAACCAATTATTTTTGGTATCCTACCAGCACATCAACCGTTCCTTTTGCAACAGGAACAAATGTTACGAACACTAACATACCAACTGACAGAACCTATTATTTACAAAAAGAAGCAAGAGCATCTGTTGGAGCTGTCTCTAAATTAACTTTTCCTAATGGTGGGTATAATACATTTTCAGGAAACTTTATGAACTTCACCGCTTCTGCACCTTTAACTATTGAAACAGTTCGTTTGTATATTGGTAATCCAGGTAGAATTCGTTTTACTTTAGCGAGAAACATCACTGCTTCCGGAACTTCGGGATCATTTACGTATAATGCGGTGGCAGCAAAAACAATCGATGTTTATAATACAAGACCAGTTGCCAGTGGTGGAGCACTTACCGAAAACGACCCTGCAGATTCTGGAGCAGTATATAGACTAGATTTGAATGTGCCAACTGCATTTGATTATGGAATTATTGTAGAGTGTTTAGATGGTGCTACTATTTATAGAAACAATAATATCACAGGAACTACATATCCTTTTGGTATTAATAATCTCATGAATTTCACAGGTAATAGTGTTTCTCTTCAAACAGGAAGCAATCAAAATCAGTTTTGGTATTTCTTTTATGATACCAGGATTTCTACAGATGGATGTGTAAGTAATAGAATACCAATTATTGCAACAGCAAATTCAACAGCTACGGTTTCTCAAGTAGCTGATTCATTGGTATCAAATATTAAAACAGGAAATTTCCAATGGATTTTTAATGATACCGCTACTGTCATTGGGGCTCTCGGATCATCCATCAAACCAACTAGGTCGGGAAATTATAAAGTTATAGTAACAGATGCATTAGGATGCTCAAGAACATCTGCAAATCTTAACTTTACAGTAACTGCTTTAAATACAGTGAACCCACAAGAAATAAAACTAACTGTATCACCAAACCCAAATAATGGAATTTTCCAATTATCGTTTGAAGTGGCTAATAGAAGTGATTTATCGATAGAGATTTTAAATGCATCCGGACAACGGGTATTTACCAATTCACAATCAGGATTTATCGGTAGATATAATAAATTAATCAATTTACAGAAATTAAGTAGTGAGTTTTACTTATTAAAAATTCAACACGATAAAAAGACCTATATACAAAAGATTATTCTTCAGCGATAAGAAAATTTTATAATGCAATCGATGCCATAGTTTTAAAAAAGCTATGGCATCTTTTTTTATGGCATTATTCATTACATTGCATTAAATAAATGTTATGGCACAGGAATGGCAAAAAGGAATTGTTACGAAAATTATGGATGAAACCCATAGTACTAAAAGATATTGGATACAGATTCCGGAAATGGACAAGTTTGATTTTGCTCCAGGTCAGTTTGTAACACTCGACCTTCCAATCCATGAACAAAAAAACAAGCGTTGGAGAAGTTATTCAATTGCATCTGCTCCCGATGGAACCAATACTATTGAATTGGTAATCGTATTAAATGAATTTGGTTTAGGGACTCCTTATTTATTCAATGAGGTTACTGTAGGTTCCGAATTAACACTGAGAGGGCCTCAAGGTAAATTCACCATGCCTGAAACAATCGATAAAGATTTATATTTGATTTGTACAGGAACTGGTATTGCTCCTTTCCGTTCAATGGCTCATTATATTCATACTGCTAAACTTCCTCATCAGCAAGTGCATATTATTTTCGGATGCAGAAAATTTGAAGATGGTTTATATATTAACGAATTAAAAGCTTTGGAAAAGGAGTTGGTCGGATTTCATTTTCATCCTTGTTATTCAAGAGAAGAAAATATTACAGAAGGCCAGCACAAGGGATATGTTCACGATGTATATGAACAATTGTTAAATGCTTCTAGAACTTCGAATGGTGCTTTGCCTAACGCATATTTTTACCTCTGCGGTTGGAAGAACATGATCGATAGCGCCAAAGAAAAAATTGTGGCTCTTGGGTACGATAAAAAAGCAATTCATTTGGAGCTGTACGGTTAACAGATAAATTAACGTATTAGCGAATCGGTTAAAAGTTTATTTGACTTGTTATCATCTCATTTAACTTACCGCATTCAACACCAACTGCTTCACTTCACTTAATGCAATTCTTTCTTGTTTCATAGAATCGCGATAGCGAATGGTAACCATATTGTCTTCTTTGGTTTGATGGTCGATGGTTACGCAAAATGGTGTACCGATTGCATCCTGGCGACGATAACGTTTTCCAATGGCATCTTTCTCTTCGTAAAAACATTTGAAAGAACCTTTGCAATCATCCATTAATTGACGGGCAATTTCTGGTAATCCATCTTTTTTAACCAATGGAAGTATAGCTAATTTATTCGGTGCAATTTTAGCAGGTATTCTTAACACAGTTCTACTATCTGTTGTACCATCTTCTTTGGTAATGGTTTCTTCTTCATATCCATTACATAAGATCAATAAGAACATTCTATCTAGGCCAATAGAAGTTTCTACAACATAAGGAATATAGTTGCCAAAAGGTTTGCCTGTTGTTTCATCTATATCGTTATCGAAATACTGCTGCTTCTTTTTACTGAATTCCTGATGGCTTTTTAGATCGAAATCAGTACGGCTATGAATGCCTTCTAATTCTTTAAATCCAAAAGGAAATTCAAATTCAATGTCTAATGCGGCATCGGCATAATGCGCCAATTTAACATGGTTATGGAAACGGAATTTATCCGCAGGCAGGCCCAAACTCATATGCCATTTCATTCTTTCCTCTTTCCAGAAATTGTACCATTCCATTTGAGTGCCAGGTCTTACAAAAAATTGCATTTCCATTTGTTCAAATTCGCGCATGCGAAAAATAAACTGGCGAGCAACAATTTCATTGCGAAAAGCCTTGCCTGTTTGTGCAATACCAAAAGGAATTTTCATCCTGGCGGTCTTTTGCACATTTAGGAAATTAACGAAAATCCCTTGGGCTGTTTCTGGTCTTAAATAAATGGTATCTGATTCTTCAGCAACCGAACCCAGTTGAGTAGAGAACATTAAATTAAATTGACGAATCTCCGTCCAGTTTCCTGTTCCACTAACCGAACAAACAATCTTATTGTCAGTAAGTAATTGCTTCAATCCTACAAAATCATCAGCACCCAATAATTGCTCCATTTGAGTAATAATGGCATCTGCTCCTGCATTATCACCAGCTTCCCTTAATTGATCTGCTTTGGCTTCAATCAAATGATCTACACGGTACCTTTTTTGACTGTCTTTATTATCGATCATCGGATCGCTGAAATTATCCACGTGCCCGCTTGCCTTCCAGGTAGTTGGATGCATAAAAATTGCCGCATCAATACCTACAATATTATCATGTAGTTGAGTCATGCTCTTCCACCAATAATCGCGGATATTCTTTTTTAATTCAGAACCATTGGGGCCATAATCGTAAACAGCACTTAAGCCGTCGTAAATTTCACTGCTTGGAAATACAAAGCCATATTCTTTGGCATGCGATATAATTGCTTGAAAGGTATTTTCGGTAGTATTACTCATAGAGGCGCAAAAATAAGTGATTCCAATTTTAAAAGGACATCCTATTGCAACTTATCGTTTTGTTGGTGTCGGTCTTTATCTCGCTGGGTCTTTTTGGCCATATTTTTCTCCAATGCCTTGGTTAAGTCAACCCCGGTTTGATTGGCCAAACAAATCAATACCCAGAGAACATCGGCCATTTCATCGGCCAAATCATGGCCTTCATCGGATTTTTTGAAAGACTGTTCCCCATATTTACGAACCATTATACGGCTTAACTCCCCCACTTCTTCCATTAAAATGCCCAAATTGGTGAGTTCATTGAAATACCTCACTCCAATGGTTTTGATCCACTGATCTACCTGTTCTTGAGCTGCTGCAATGGTTAATATGTTCTTTTCATTCATAATTCTTCATTTATAATTCATAACTCTTATCCTGTATCTTATATCTTTTATCTTTTATCTCTTATCTTTTATCTCTTATCTTTTATCTCTTATCTTTTATCTCTTATCTTTTATCTCTTAATTCATCACTCCTTATTCTTACTATCGATAATTATCGTAACTGGCCCATCATTGATCAAGCTCACCTGCATATCAGCCCCGAAAATCCCTGTCTGTATAGGTTTGCCCAAATCAGCACTTATTTGTTGAATCAATTGTTCGTATAATGGAATGGCTATTGCTGGCTTAGATGCTTTGATATAAGAGGGACGATTTCCCTTTTGAGTACTTGCATGCAAAGTGAATTGACTGATTAATAAAATGCCTCCGCCAATCTCTTTTACGGAACAGTTCATTATTCCTGCTGCATCATTGAAAATCCTGAGATTGACCATTTTATTAGAAAGCCATTGAATGTCTTCAATGGTATCAGCATCTTCTATGCCTACCAATACCATCAATCCTTGCTCTATTGCACCATTGATTTTTCCCTCGATACTTACTGAGGCATTGGATACCCGCTGAATAACTACACGCATTGCTTGATTTTTTATCCGAAATTTGACCCTATGAAGATAGATATTAGCAAGGAAATTCAGTTTCAAACAGCTAGAAGTGGTGGAAAAGGAGGCCAAAACGTGAATAAGGTAGAAACCATGGTAGAAGGAAGGTGGTTAGTGGCCGAATCTTTGCTTTTTTCAGAAGAACAGAAAACAATAATTTCTGAAAAATTAGCCAATAGAATTACAGGGGAAGGCTATTTATTGGTAAAATCCCAGGAAGAAAGGTCTCAATTGGGTAATAAGGCAATTGTAATAGAAAAGATCAACCATTTAGTGATAAGAGCTTTAGAAAAGCAGAGACCCAGAAAAGCAACAAAGCCCACCAAGGCATCCAAGGAAAAAAGAATTGAATCTAAAAAGAAGATAGGCACTAATAAAGTTTTTAGAAAAAAAATTGATACGCGTAACCTATAGCAAAACATTATTTTTACTGAATAACTATTAAGAACTTAAATAATTGAAATCATAAATAAAGAGCATTGAGCGAAATAAAAAAATTAGCGAGTCAAACCATGTGGTACGGAATTCCTTCAATTACAAGAAGGTTTCTTGGATACTTAATGAATCTTTCCCTACCCTTATTTTTTGCTCAACCAGCAGTTACTGCAGATCTAACTCAGGTATATGCAATTATACCATTTCTAAATGTTTTGTTTACTTATGGATTGGAAACTGCTTATTTCCGTTTCAGCAAAGAAGAGGATCCAAAAAAACTATATAGTACTTTATCATTATCGCT
>REAV01000057.1 GCA_004294465.1 Sphingobacteriia bacterium
ATGAAGGGAGCTTTTATCCGAAGGGAGGAATGATAAGTATTACAAAGTCATTGTATGAATTGGCGTTGCGTAAAGGAGTAGTATTTCATTTTAATTCAACAGTAGAAAGTATTATTACTAGTGAAAATAAAGTGCTAGGTATTGTGGTAAAAGGGAAAAACCATTTAGCTGACTGTGTGATTAGTAATATGGATGTTTATTTTACTTATAAGCATTTATTGAAAAATGAAACCCTTGCAGCCAAAGTATTAAAACAGGAGAGAAGCAGTAGCGCGTATATTTTTTATTGGGGAGTGAATCGTGAATTTAGCGAGCTGTCTTTGCACAACATTTTTTTCACCAAAGATTACCGAGCAGAATTTGATCATTTGTTTAATCGAAAGACAATTTATTCGGATCCAACAGTATATATTCATATCGCAGTACCGTTTTAAATAAATTAAGTAGAATTTTAGGCGTTGAAATAGAACCACTTATAGAGGAAGAACAAGTACTTACTCCAGAAACTATAGAATCGAAAACTGCATCCCATATGGGTTCTTTGTATGGAACCAGTTCCAATAGTAAAATGGCAGCTTTTATGCGTCACCCTAATTTCAGTGATCAGATAAAAGGGTTGTATTTTGTCGGCGGATCGGTTCATCCGGGTGGGGGAATTCCACTTTGTTTGAACAGTGCTGAAATAATGGCGGATATTGTGGAAAAGGATTATTCTAAATAACTATGATAGCAATCAATAAAATCAATACCAGTACTTTTTTGGCACTTCTTTTTCATATTAGCGGCTTAATTGGAATTTTATTTTCTCCATACAAAGAATGGTTTATTCAAAATACTCCAGTGAATTTATTGGTAATGGCAGTGTTGTTATTTTGGAATCAACAAAAAATCAATCGTTTACTTTTACTATTTTTTGCCATTTCTTTTTCCACAGGAATGATAACAGAAATAATCGGCGTTAATACTGGCTTTTTATTTGGCAACTATTCCTATGGAACCGTGATGGGTTTTAAAATTGGAGGAGTACCATTGTTAATTGGATTAAACTGGTTTATAGTGATCTATTGTTGTATTGTAATCATGGAGCAAATGCATCAATGGGTAAAAGCCAAATATGAGACTATGGGTCAACCCGCAATGTCAGTAAAATTGGAACATATATCTATTATTGTTGATGGTGCAATGATGGCTACTTTTTTTGATTGGGTTATGGAACCTGCAGCTGTGAAACTGGGTTTTTGGCAATGGCATTCTGTATCTATTCCATTATTTAATTATATATGTTGGTTTTTCATTGCTGCTTCGTTGATTGGCATCTCCAGAAAGATATCTATTCCAAAGCGCAACGATTTCGCTGTACATTTGTTAATTATTCAAACACTATTTTTTTTAACACTTCGCATATTTTTATAACATGATTTACGTATTGGTAACATTATTGGTTTTTGCTTTGATGGAAGGGATTACTTGGTTAACCCATCGATATGTGATGCATGGCTTTTTATGGTACCTCCATAAAGACCATCACCAGAAAGAGGAAGGATTCTTTGAAAAGAACGATGCTTTCTTTGTAATTTTTGCAGTACCTAGTTGGCTTTGCATTATGCTGGGAAGCATGAACCAAAATTATTGGGTAGTGAGTATTGGGGCCGGCATTGCTATGTATGGGTTTGCTTATTTTGTGGTGCATGAAATCATTATTCATCAACGATTTAAATTATTCAGTCGTTCCAATAATCGGTATATAAGAGCCATTCGATGGGCGCATAAAATGCATCATAAGCATATTGATAAAGAACATGGTGAAAGTTTTGGAATGTTGATTGTAGCCAAGCAATATTGGGATAAGATCAAACGCGATGAAAAACTAAAAGCAGTTTAATTCATTGTTAAAACAATACGATTATATCATTGCAGGAGCAGGTTGTGCCGGACTCAGTTTGCTCATGCGAATGATGAATGACCCATTTTTTGTTTCAAAAAAAATATTGGTGATTGATGCGGCAACCAAGAATACCAACGACCGTACCTGGTGTTTTTGGGAAACTCAACCAGATCTTTTTGAGCCTATAGTGCACCATCAATGGAAACAGCTCGACTTTTTTTCCAATTATTTTTCTGGTTCACTTGGTATTGATCCTTATGTATATAAAATGATACAGGGGATTGATTTTTATCAATACATAATGAATACTGCTGCTCAACATCCTAATGTTGAGTTTGTACAAGCTAGGGTTAGATCAATTAATAATAATTCGGAGAAAGCTGGAGCAGAGCTGGTTTTGGAAGATGGAACTATTTTAACTGCTTCGAAAATATTTAATAGTATTCTTTTTACTCCTATTAAAGTAGCGTCGAACCAATTCTATTTTCAACAACATTTTAAAGGCTGGTTGATTAAAACAGAAGAAGCTTGTTTTGATTCGAGCAAAGCAACTTTCATGGACTTTTGTGTAAGTCAAGAGCATGGAACCACATTCATGTATATGTTGCCTGTTGCTAATAATAAAGCGCTTTTAGAATATACTTTGTTTACTGAAGAATTGATCAATCAATCGGAGTATGACATTGCTTTAAAGAAATATATCAAAGAGCATTTAAAAATTGACGATTACACTATTGAGCACGAAGAATTTGGAATTATTCCGATGACCAATGTTCAATTTCCACGCGAAAATGGAAATATAGTCTATATAGGAATTGCAGGAGGGCAGGCCAAAGCAAGCAGTGGCTATGCTTTTAAATTTATTCAAAAAAGAACAGCCGCAATAGTTAGCGCACTTAAAAACGGAACGTCTTTCTCGGCCACTTCATTCAAAAATGTAAAGGGCCACTTATATGATAGTACGCTTTTACGCGTCTTGCATGAGCGAAGTATGAATGGGGATGAAATTTTTGCTCAAATCTTTAAAAAGATTAAAGCAGCTGATGTGTTGGCTTTTTTGGATAATGAGAGTTCATTTTTTACCGACTTGAGGATAATGAATAGTGTACCCATTAAAGTATTTCTTCCTGCGGCCTTGAAAGAATTGTTTGCATATTGGAAATATAGAAACGAAAAGTAAAATAGAGGCAATGTCAACTATAGTTACCATTACCCTGAATCCTGCATTAGATAAAAGCATTTCGGTTCCAGCATTGGTTCCAGAAAAAAAATTGAGGGCAATGTCAGCAAAAGTGGAGCCAGGTGGAGGAGGTATAAATGTTTCTAGGGCGTTGAAAAAATTAGGGGTTGCATCCGAAGCCATTTTTTTATCAGGCGGATATACCGGTAAGACTTTAGAAGCTTTATTAAAAACAGAACAAGTGGCATTTACTGCAATATCAATGCTTGCAGATACAAGAGAAAACTTTGTTTTTTTTGATGAAGATAAACAATTGCAGTATCGATTTGGGATGCAAGGCGAAGCAGTAACAGACAAAGAATTGGAAGCCTTAATGCAAACACTAGGTACTTTTTTCGACACTCGTTATTTAATTGTAAGTGGTAGCTTACCTCCAGGAACATCTA
>REAV01000166.1 GCA_004294465.1 Sphingobacteriia bacterium
ACTTGCCCAACTTGTAATGGAGAGGGCACAGTTATTACTGCTAAATGTGGCAATTGTAAAGGTGAAGGCAGGGTATATGGAGAAGAAACTATAAGTATAGACATACCAGCTGGTGTGCAAGAAGGAATGCAGTTAAGCATGGGAGGAAAAGGCAATGCTGGTGCAAGAGGTGGAGCGCCGGGCGAGTTGATTATTCAAATTGAGGAGGAAGCACATGATGAATTGCATAGAGATGGTTTGAATGTTGCTTATGATTTACATATTTCCTTTCCGGATGCTGTGTTTGGAACAAGCGTAGAAGTTCCTACTATCGATGGTAGAGCAAAAATAAAAATCCCAGCGGGTACCCAAAGTGGAAAAATATTTAGACTAAAAGGAAAAGGGTTTCCTGAAGTTCAAGGATATCATCGTGGAGATCAATTGATCAATGTAAATATTTGGACTCCTCAATCGGTTAGTTCTGAAGAAAAAGAAGCCCTAGAAAAAATGACCAGCAGTAGTAATTTCAAACCCAATCCTGCAAAAGGAGAGAAGAGCTTCTTTGATCGAGTGAAGGAAGCATTTAGTTAATTGCTTTTTCTTTTTTCCGGTTGATATACTTTAATGGCTTTCTGAATAAGCAGTAGCATTTCTTTTTTTGTGAGATCATCATCGATGATTGACGAAGATGCTAATTGATATACATCAGTAAAACTAAAATTGCCCAGGTGTTTAGACTTTTTTAATAAAGATCCAAATGCTGCAACCGAAGCTGCAAAACGATAACTGGCGTCTGCCGAATCGATTGGGGTTGCATTATTCATTACATTGAAATTTTGCTGCCATATATTGGTGTCATCAGGCTTTTTATATTGAATAGCTATTGAGCCGATCGATTCTTCTTTTAGAAGACTATCATTGATCTTGGCTATTTCAAAAATAGCCATTGAAGAATGACCACTACCAACTTCCCCACCTTCTAATTGACTACTCGTATCAGTGATGCTATTTTTTTTATTATCATACCCAATCAATCGATATTGATTCACTATTTTTTTATCGAATTTAATTTTTACAAAGGCATCATTGGCTACAGCAAACATTGTTTGCGTGAATTCTTTGACCATTATTTTTTCGGCCTCTCTGATTTGGTCGATGTAGGCGAAATTGCCATTGCCTTTTTTGGATAATGATTCTAATTTACTGTCCTTGTAATTTCCCATTCCTACGCCCAAACAAGTAAGGTAAATACCCGTTTGTCGATAGCTACTGATCAAATCTTCTAATTCTTTTTCTGAAGTTTGGCCTACATTAAAATCTCCATCAGTCGCCAATATCACGCGGTTATTACCTTTAGGTATGAATTTGCTTTTAGCGATAGAATAGGCTACTCTTATGGCATCTTCTCCCGGAGTATCGCCAAATGCACTTAGAGAATCGATGGCATTGATCATTTTTTGTTTCTCTCCTCCAGATGTTGCTGCCAAAGCTATAGCCACATTTCCTCCATAAGTAACAATACTCAATGTGTCTTTTTCTCTTAAGTTGTTAATTAGAAATTTGAATGAAGATTGTAATAGCGGAAGTCGATTGGGTTTATCCATTGATCCTGACACATCAATTAAAAAAACCAGGTTAGATGCAGGAATACTATCCAAATTAATTTTAGGTGCAACAATATTAACAAATAACAATTGATGTTTGTTATTCCAAGGGCAGGATGTTATTTGCGTGTTGCATGTAAAGGACTCACTTGATTCATCCTTTTTATTGGCAGGAGTAAAATTGAAATAGTTGAGCATTTCTTCTACTCGTATGGCATCGGCAGGAATAAACATTTCATTGGTTAAAAAACGTCGAATATTGCTGTATGCTGCTTTATCAATATTCAAGGCGAATCCGGTTTCTGGATATTGTTTTGTATTGATGAAATTATTTTCTATGATATTCGAATAACTTTCTCCTAGTACAGAATTATTTGATTGCTCTTTTGCAGTAAGATCTGTTATGGAAGAGACTAATTTTTTATAATACAATTGAGCAGTAGAAGGGAGCATTTTAAGAACGATGCTCTGAAATTTTCTACTATCAATAAACGCTTTAAAAATTTCATAGCCATTAAAACTGCAAAAAATGCTGTCTTCAATTGAGTTAGATGATATGCCAAAAGTTCCCGTATTGCCACTGAAGTAGGGAATAGTTCCTTTTGATTTAAGATTGATTTTTACTCCCTCTAATTTTTGGCCTAACTCATTTTTTATTTCTCCCCGTAGATAATATTGGCTGTATATCGAAGTAGGTGTAGATACAAGTATGATCAGCCAAATGAAAACTCTCATTAGGTAAGCAATATTGAAAAAACAAGTTACAGAAAATTATGAAATATTATTCCGAACCTTTTAATTGATAGATTTCTTTCAAATTTCTGCCGTATCCGTCATAGTCTAATCCATATCCTAAAACAAATCTATTGGGTATAGAAAAACAACAATAATCTATTTTGATTGGATATACAGTAGCATCTGGTTTGTGTAAGAGTACCGCAATTTTAAGAGAGGAAGGATTTTGATTGGTTAATTGCGGTAAAAATTCGTGTAATGTTTTACCAGTATCTATAATGTCTTCTAAAACAATTATATGACGTTGATTTAGATCAGCATCTAGCCCTATTGAAGTAACTACATTTCCTGTAGATTTAGATCCTTTGTACGATGCCAGTTTAATAAAACAAATCTCTGCTTCTAAACTAATCGATTTAAAGAGATCGGCGGCAAACATGAAAGAACCATTCAGTATGGCAATAAAAAGGGGTTTCTTCCCTGCATAATCTTTATTAATCTGTAGGGCTAATTCTTTAATTTTTTCCTGAATTAAAGACTCAGGTAAATAAGGTTCAAATGTTTTATCAAATAAGGTTACTTCAGACATTGTATACTTGATTATGTTTTTAGCGTGTTCCTTCTGGTTTAGTTTCCGAATCGACCGATTTTTTCAAAGCTATTTTGGTATACTCGTTTAGATTATAATCTTTAATAATTTTAATGAGTTTTTGCGGATAGGTAGAAAGAGTAGCATAGCCTGCTTTTTTTAAACCATTGGCCCAAGCCTCATAGTTTAACGGATCAATTTTAAACAAAAAACTATAATGAGATCTTGTTTTTAAAAAATCGGAATGGTCTTTATATGAATCTTCAGGTGTTGGATAAACCCTAAAACATTCTCCTCTTTCATCATCATCATGATAAGTTTTTGGTCCTGTCCATTCCGGTTTACACTTTATGCCAAAATGATTATTCGATCTTTTCACTAAGTCACTCTCGCCCGATTGCGATTCTAAAATACCTTGCGCTAAAGTGATAGAAGCTGGAACACCTGTTCTAATCATCTCTTTAATAGCAATCTCATTGAATTGAGCTATATATGACTCAACTTTTTCTTTCTGAGCAAAAGCTGCAGTAAAAGAAATTAGTAAAATCGTACATGTTAAAAAATACTTCATTTGTTTTTCAATTTAATCAAACTAATGCCATCTCTTATAGTAATAATTACTTGTTCTGTTCTTGGGTCATTTTGAACATGCTCATTAAATGCCTGAATTGCCTTTGCATTTTTGCCTGTTATACGCTCTTCCAAAACCTCTCCATGGAATAATACATTATCTGCTAGTATAAGACCTTTTTCAGATAACCTTGGTACCAATAATTCATAGTATTTTATATAGGCAGTTTTATCTGCATCTATAAATACTAAATCCCATTGATAGGGAAGTTGTTCAATTATATCCAAGGCATTTCCGCGATGCAAAGTTACCTGCTTATTTGCATTGTATTTCACAAAATTTGCTTCGGCAGTATTTGCATCTTCCTCCCTGATTTCTATCGTATGTAAATGGCCTTCCTGTTGTATTCCTTTTAAAAGGCACATAGCACTATAGCCTGTAAAGCTACCAATTTCCAAAATATATTTTGGTTGCAGCATACTACTGATAAAACTTAAAAACTGGCCCTGTATTTTACCAGAAAGCATATGTGCTTTCGGATGGGTTTCCATAGTTTCCTGATTGATGGTAGCCAACTCAGGAGATTCTGGGGAAGAAAATAAATCGGCATAGGTTTCTGCTAAATGGTTAATTATTTCCATAATACCTATTTTATGCCGAAGCAGATACATTGCCTTTTTTGGAGATCAATAGTAAACCTAAAAAAGTAATAGTTCCATTTATAATTAATAATTCTAATCCAAGTTCAAATGAACCGAATAATAGTTTTTGGTATTTATCTAAAAAGAAGCAAATGAGTGGAGATGCAATACATATATATGGCACCAATCGATCATTCACCATTTTTTTAGTAAGTATTCCAAATGTAAACAAACCGAGTAAAGGGCCGTAAGTATAAGCGGCAATCTTTAATAGTAATCCAATCATACTTGGATCGTTTACCCATTTAAAAATCATTACAAATAATAAAAAAATTGCTGCAAAACTTAAATGTACTCTTTGCCTGATTTTTTTCTGTTGTGCTTCACTTAAATCGGCTCTTCTTTGAATTCCTAATATGTCTATACAGAATGAAGAAGTTAATGCAGTAATGGCGCCATCTGCACTTGGAAATAATGCAGAAATCAGCGCGATAATAAAAATAATAGAAACAAATGGTGGCATATGTTGCAGCGCAATAGTTGGGAATATTTTATCTCCAATTGCAGTTACCTGTAAAGTGTCGGCATACATGTATAATAATCCTCCAAGGAATAAGAAAATCAAAATAACTGTCATTAAAACGATTGCCATTGAAATCACATTTTTTTGAGAATCTTTCAATGTTTTTACAGATATATTTTTTTGCATCATTTCCTGGTCCATGCCTGTCATGGTTACCGTTATAAATGCCCCAGCCAAAATTTGTTTGAGAAAAAAGAATTTACTGTTGGGGTCAGTAACAAATATTTTGGAGTATCCTTTATCGCTCATCACTTGTAGGCTCTCTCCGAATCCCATATGCAATTGATTCAAAATATAAATAACACAAATCACTAAACCCAATAACATGCAAGTGGTTTGAAGCGTATCTGTATAAACAATTGTTTTTACGCCACCTTCGTAGGTGTACAATAATATCATCGCCAGAATAATCAATGTGGTTGCCCAAAAAGGTATATGAAAACTATCCAAGATTGCTTCCTGCAAAATATTGACCACTAAGTATAATCTTGCAGTTGCTCCCAATACCCTGGAGAGAATAAAAAAAGAAGATCCAGTTTTATAGGAATTATATCCTAAACGAGAACTCAAGAAATTATAGATGGATGTAAGATTTAATCGATAATATAAGGGAAGCAAAACATAAGCAATCATTAAATAGCCAAATAGATAACCTATGGTTATTTGAAAATATGCAAATGATTCTTTGGCTACTGCACCTGGAACACTTACAAATGTTACTCCACTTAACGATGTACCCACCATGCCAAAAGCAACCAACATCCAATTGCTGTTTTTATTACCTATAAAGAAAGAGTGATTATCGCTGTTTTTTCCTGTATACCATGCTACTGCAAGCAGAATAAGAAAATAGGCTACAACAAATGAAAAAAGCAATAATGGCGACATGGGGCTTATTTAATCGTTAAGTAAACAATTTTCTAAAGTAGTAAAAAAAATTCAGGTATTTTGCTCCTTGTAAAACAGTTTTATGCAAGTACGTAGTTTGGCGGTTTTTTGTGGCTCTAAATCTGGAAATAATCCCTTGTTTTCATCAGAAACCCTGGCTTTAGGTAAAATGATGGCTGCTCATGGAATTTCATTGATTTATGGAGGAGGTAATAAAGGTTTGATGGGAGATATTGCCAACGCAGTAATGGAAGGTGGAGGTAATGTAATTGGTATCATACCTGAAATACTTTTAGAATGGGAACAACACCATCAAGGAATTACCGATTTGAGAGTGGTTTCAGATATGCATATCAGAAAAAAAATGATGTATGAATTATGTGATGCGGCGATTGTTTTACCTGGAGGTAATGGAACCCTCGATGAATTGTTCGAAATGCTTACTTGGAATACTTTAAAGATTCACAATAAGAAAATCATTTTGTTGAATTGCGCTAATTACTATGATCATTTGGTGGCACATATCAATACCATGCAGGATCAAGGATTTTTATATGAAGATTGGCAAGAACGATTAATTGTTTGTTCTACTGCAGCAGAAGCAATTAACGTTTTGAGTTAAGATAAACACCAAACCCCGCTCTAAATACAGGTTGAGGATCACCAAATTGATCTCTATATGGTGAGTTCATTTGTTGCAATATATCAATCATAATAGTAAAGTGTGAAAACCTGCTACCAATTTGTCTGGATCCATATCCAATGCCTGCCAATAAACTACCTGCATTATAATTAAATTTGGCTGATTGAGTTCCATTGTTATATGATCTGGTTGAACTGATCCAATTATATTCAGGTTGAATTTGTAAATGTAAAAAATTGATTGGCCAAATCCTTAAAAATCCTCCACCACCATAGTTGAAGTTTTTATCTTTTGTAACTGAACTAGATTGGGTATAATAATTTAGGTTAACAACAACTCCAGCATCTAACCATTCTGTTAAGCTATAACCCAATTCCGGATTGAGTCCTATATTGAAAAAATTATTGGATAATCCAAGATTAAGACTCGTTCCTATAAATACTTTATTCTTGTCAAATCCTTTAGACGCAGCATTTTCATCTTGCGCAAATAAAGTATTTAAACATATCAATATAGTAGCAATCAGCAAAAAAGGTTTTTTCATCATTGGATTTTTATAAAAATATGGAAATGAATTAATCAAAAATCTTACCGGCATTTAAAATATTGTTAGGATCGAAGGTTTTTTTAATACCTCTCATCAATTGTAATGATGCATCATCAAAAACAGTATGCATATAGGGTTTTTGAATCAATCCTATACCATGCTCACCACTAATGGTACCTCCCAAACTTTTTACCAATTCAAACAATGCTTTTAATATACCAGTCATTTCTGCATTACCATGACTATTTTTGATAGTTGGATGATTGATTCTGATATGCAAATTCCCGTCTCCTGCATGACCATAACACACTGCTTTAAAGCCATGTTGAACACCTAGGGCTTTCACCCCTTTGATGAGAGCGGGCAGTTCTGCTCTGGGAACAACTGTATCTTCTTCAATGGTATAACCATTTAATTTCACCGCTTCTGCAGCCCTTCTTCTTAGCTTCCATAATTCAGCTTTTTGTTGTGCATCATCTGCAAAAAATATTTCACCTGCATCAAACTGCGTAAGTAATTCTGCAATCGCTTCCATTTCACTCATCAATACATCTTGATTATTCCCATCTACTTCAATGATTAAATGACCAGCAATTGAATCATTCACAGGTACAGCAGTGCTATCTACCATTTTGCTGACAATCATCAACGCATCTATTTCAATTAATTCCAATGCACTAGGTACAAAACCAGCTCTAAAAATAGCACTCACAGCAGCACTGGCATTTTCCAATGTGGAGAATGGAACTAGCATTAATAAATCGTGTTTAGGAAAGGGGATGAGCTTTAAAACAATTTTAGTAACAATGCCGAGTGTACCTTCACTTCCAACTATTAATTGAGTAAGGTTATATCCGGTAGAATTTTTCAACACATTCGCGCCGGTCCAAATAATTTCACCAGAGGGTAAAACCAATTCTAAGTTTAACACATAGTCTTTTACAACTCCATATTTAACCGCTTTAGGTCCACCACTATTTTCTGCAATATTTCCACCAATAAAACAACTTCCCTTGCTGCTAGGATCAGGAGGGTAGAATAATCCTTTTTCTTTTACCGCATTTTGCAATACTTCAGTAATTACCCCTGGCTCTGTGGTTACTTGCAAATTGCGTTCATCGATCGTTAGAATTTTATTGAATCGTTCAGTGGATAAAAGCACTCCTCCTAAATGTGGCAATGCTCCTCCACTTAAACCTGTACCTGCTCCACGAGGAGTAACAGGAATTTTATGTTCATTGCAAAGGCGTAAAATATCGGCCACTTCTTGGGTTGAACCAGGCTTGATGACGATTTCTGGATAGTATTGCAATTTTTCTGTTTCGTCGTGTCCATAATGCAATAATGATTCTTCATCAACCAATACATTTGCCTCTCCCACAATCGATGTTAAAACATTCAAATTGTCAATTGATATCAATCCTTTTGCTTGATTTACTAGCATTTCGTGCGCATTTGAACAAAAATACTCGCTAATCATTGACTTTTGCAAAAAATCAAATTCAACGCCTATTTTTTTTATGATTCCTTCAACAGTTTCTGCAGAAATTTCAATATTTTATAGCATATGACTTGATAATTTGATTTTTTCAAAAAAAAAGGGCAAATCATTGATAAATTATAACGTGTAAGCTGTACACATATTTCAATGGGTAATCGTTAAACATCCTACTTTTGTACCCTAACTAACGATAGTTCGTATATGATATCACCCACTATTCAATTGGATGCAAAAAAGTTATTGCAATTAGGATTGTCTTCTACTTTTGGAATACATTATCAACTTAGCCCAGAGGAATTAGTTGAACAAGCAGTGTTGAGGGGTCAAGGAGTATTAAATAATACTGGAGCCCTTTGTATCAAAACTGGCAAATTTACAGGAAGAAGCCCTCAGGATAAATTCATCGTAAAAGATGAAATTACCCAAGATACTGTTCATTGGAATAATTTCAATATTGCTATAGAAGAGCATCATTTTATAGCATTAAAGTCCAAAGTTTTAAACTACTTAGGACAAAAGGAAGAGATTTGGGTTAGAGATGCTTATGCTTGCGCAGATCAACAATACCGTTTAAATATTCGTGTGATCAATGAGAACCCATGGAGCAATTTATTCGCTTATAATATGTTTTTGCGACCAGCAGAAAATGAATTAGTGGATTTTCAACCTGATTGGCATATTATTCAAGCACCAGGTTTCAAAGCAGACCCTTCAGTTGACGGAACTCGTCAAGAAAATTTTGCCATCGTTTCTTTTAAACATAAAACTATCTTAATTGGTGGCACTGGATATACAGGTGAAATGAAAAAAGGAATTTTTTCTGTACTCAATTATATTTTACCTCAGGAGAAAAATGTATTGAGCATGCATTGCAGTGCCAATATGGGGAATGATGGAGATGTGGCTGTTTTCTTTGGATTGAGTGGAACTGGAAAAACTACACTTAGTGCAGATCCTGAAAGAAAATTAATTGGTGATGATGAACATGGATGGACCAATCAATCTGTTTTTAATTTTGAAGGTGGTTGTTATGCAAAAACAATTGATTTAAGTGAAGACAAAGAACCTGAAATTTTCAGAGCAATTAAGCCAGGTGCTTTAGTAGAAAATGTTGGATTTATTGATGGAACCAATGAAATTGATTTTAGTTTTAAAGGCATTACAGAAAATACAAGAGTAAGTTATCCTTTGCATTTTATTTCCAATGCCTTAGAACCAAGTATAGGTGGACTCCCAAAAAATTTGTTCTTCTTAACCTGCGATGCTTATGGAGTTTTACCTCCAATTAGTAAACTGAGTCCAGGCCAGGCGATGTACCAATTTATCAGTGGTTATACTGCCAGAGTAGCTGGAACTGAAGCTGGTGTAACTGAGCCTAAATCTACTTTTAGTGCATGTTTCGGTGCACCTTTTCTTCCTTTACATCCGGGCAAGTACGCTGCTATGTTAGGAGAAAAAATGAAAGCACATAATGTGAATGTTTGGATGATTAATACTGGTTGGAGTGGAGGAAGTTATGGCACAGGTAATCGCATGAAATTAGGTTACACAAGAGCGATGATCTCTGCGGCCTTAAATGGAGAATTGGATAAAGTTGAAATGACTGAACACCCTATTTTTGGAATGCTTATGCCTACTAGTTGCCCGAATGTACCATCGGAAATTTTGAATCCACGCAGCACTTGGAAGGATTCAGTTGCCTATGATACCACAGCAAATAAATTAGCGAAAGAATTCATTAACAATTTTGAAAAATATGCTGCAGGTGTTACACCTGAAATATTAGCAGCAGCACCAAAAGCTTAAATCAAAGCTTAAATTAAACAAGAGAACTAGACTAATTTTCGATTGCTTGCTTAATGCCTCCAAGAAATTGGGGGCATTTTTTTATAGATCAGGAAGCTGATCAATGTTGATATTTGAAAAATTCAAACCAAAACGTTGAACCATGATTTTGAATTGATCCAATTTATATGGGAGTATTTTGATTTGTTTGATTTTTACCATGCATACTGAACCTTCATTAAAATTAGGGCTTCCTGGTAAATACACTACTGCAATATCATTCTCTTTGGAAAATTCTGTTAATATGCCTGCCACCCAGTTATCATCGAAGAAAACAAATACAGGTAATTGCTTAGTTCCTTCAGCTTGATAATTTAATTTCTCTCCAACAATTTCTTTGATAAAAAGATAACCAGGTGTAAATCTTAATACATTCTCTTCAATCCAGGTTTTCCATCTGCCCACTGAAGTTAATCTCATTAACAATCCTCCAAAAAAACATAAGACAAGAAATCCCAGTATTGTAAGAATGGTTAATAAAGATCTACCAATAAAATGTTCGATATCTAGGCTTTGAGATGCTTTGCGAATGATCGATTGAATAGGCATAAAAACCTTTTCAATCAAATAAGCAAAGACCAATACTGGCAATATAAAAAAGAGCCCTTTAATAATAGTGCCCTGAATGTATTGCAGTAATTTTCTCATTGAAAATTATTTTGATAAAAAATTTCCTGCAATTCGCATTCCTTTTTCATCATCTACTACTTTCTTCATTAACTTCTTTAAGCCTTCTGGTAATTGATCCATTTCAGCCTGATTTAATGCATGAATCAATTCATGAAATTCATCTTCATCATCATAATAGCCTAGGTATAAATCAAATTGTTGATTTGGATGCAAACGCAAAGAAATTTCTAAATCCTCTTCGTATTGGTGCATCGATATGATGGCCCATTGATCGTCATCTTCAAAATTGAATAAAATTTCAACTGGGTCTTTACTTATTACATATGACACTAGCTTTTCAATCAATTCTCCTGAATGATGCTGAATCAATTCCTCGTATTTCATGTATACCTGTATTAAGAAAAAGATTAAAATAATCCAAACAACATACCATCTACTTTAGTGATGATTTCTCCAAATTGTTCGTCGTTTTCGGCAAATTTATTTTTATCGCAATCGATGACCAATAACTGGCCTTCTTTATAACCATCAATCCATTTATTGTAATATTCGTTTAGTTTCTTTAGATAATCCAAACGAATATTTTCTTCGTATTCTCTTCCTCTTTTTTGAATTTGTGCAACCAATGTTGGTACCGATGCTTTTAAATAGATAAGTAAATCTGGAGGCTGTACCATTGTTTTTAAAGTTTGAAAGAATTGATAATAATTATCAAAATCTCTCTTACTCATCAAACCCATTTCATGTAAATTAGGTGCGAAAATATTGGCATCTTCATAGATGGTACGATCCTGAATGACCGTTTCCGTTCCATGTTGAATATCCAATAATTGATTTAATCTACTGTTCAGAAAATAGATCTGCAAATTAAAACTCCAACGAGGCATGTCTTCATAAAAATCCATCAAATATGGATTGGTATCTACATTCTCAAACTGTGGAATCCAGCGATAATGTTTACTCAACATTTCTGTTAAAGTGGTTTTACCTGCGCCAATATTGCCGGCTATCGCTACGTGTTTAGGTTTTTTGGGTTTTGCCATTTCTATTTTGCTGTTTTAAAGCTTTGCAACTTAAGGAATCTAATCTGATTTTGGTTTAAATATGCTTAATTATTCAAACCAATTGCTTCTCTAATTATTTTTAGTGTTTCCGAAGCTCTTTCTCTGGCTTTCTCGGCGCCTTGTTTCATCAATTTTTGCAATAAAACTTCGTCGTTTTGAATGGCGGCTGCTTTTTCTCGAATAGGGTGGATGAACTGGGCCATATCTTCTGCCAATTGCTTTTTCATGTCGCCATACCTAATAATGCAATTGCCTTCACTGCTTGCATTGAAGTCATCTTCAAATTTCTGATAAGTATCCTTGCTACTTACCTGACTCATTAGGGTAAATAGGTTTTGTATATAATCTGGTTTAATGGAATTGGGTTCTGCTGGTCCTTGATCTGTTTTCGCTTTCATGATTTTTTTGCGAATATGATCATCGCTATCAGCCAAATAAATGGTAGCCATCTGGTTTTCGCTCTTACTCATTTTGCCAATTCCGTCCAGGCTTAAAATTTTGATCAATTCATCTCCATAATTAAATGCATATGGGAGAGGTAGCACTTCGCCATATCGATGATTAAATCGGTCTGCAAAATTTCTGGCCATTTCCAGATGTTGTTCCTGGTCTTTTCCTACAGGTACTTTCACCGCTCTTTGTATAAGTACATCTGCTGCCATCAAAACAGGGTAAGTTAATAATCCTGCATTTACATTTTCTGGTTGAAGCCGAACCTTATCTTTAAAAGTAGCTGTTTTTTCAAGCTCACCTTTATATGCCAACATGTTTAAATAAAGATATAATTCCGCAATTTCGGGAACATCGCTTTGAACATAGAGCGCCACTTTTTCTGGATCTAATCCACAAGCAATATTCTCGGCAATTACCCGATGGACACTGTTTTTTAGTTCCCTGGTATCGGGGTGTGTGGTTAAACTATGCCAGTTGGCAACAAAAAAATAGCAATTATATTCATCTTGCATGCGAACATAATTACGCATGGCTCCAAAATAATTTCCCAGGTGTAAATACCCTGTTGGACGAATTCCACTAACAACAACCTCTTTAAGCATAGTCAACGAAGATAGTAATCCTAGACAGTATGTGGCTCATGGTTGTTGTTTTTTTTATAGTTAGATTTGTAGTCGATTCAAATTGTAAAAATTTAGACTATAAGCATTAATAGCCATATACTCGCTTCCCCTATTGAATTCCTAAAAGGGGTTGGCCCTCTAAGGGCTGATATGCTCAAGAAGGAGTTGGAGATTTTTACATTTAATGATTTATTACATCATTTTCCATTAAGACATATTGATAAAACCAAGATCAATGCAATTGCAGATATCAATGCATTTACAGATTATATGCAAGTAGTGGGGAGATTGGTGCATTATGAAGTAATTGGGGCAGGAAGAGGAAAGCGTTTAATTGCGCAAATTAAAGATGCGAGCGGACAATTGGAGCTTACATGGTTTCAAGGAATTAGTTGGGTTGAAAAAAATTTACATATAGGGTCCGATTATTTGGTTTTCGGAAAAACAGGATTCTTCAATAGTAAGGCACAAATGGTTCATCCAGAAATTGAAGTATTTATTCCTGCAAAAGTTGGCGCAAAAACTTTTTTAGAACCGGTTTATCCTTCCACAGAAAAATTAAAAGCTCGTGGGCTGAATGGTCGTCAATTAGCGAAATTGACCCAAACACTTTTCGGAATACTTCAACCAAAAGACATTGAAGAGAATTTGCCCACCTATTTGTTGCAGGAATTAAAATTACTTTCTAGATATGAAGCTTTTGCGATGATTCATTTTCCGACCAATGATTTATTGTATGGAAAAGCTTTGGAGCGATTGAAATGGGAAGAATTATTCATTGCACAAGTAAGGTTGCAATTGGTCAGGCTTCAAAGAAATAATACGAGTAAGGGAGTGGTTTTTGAAAAAGTAGGCACTTATTTCAATGATTTTTATAACCATT
>REAV01000167.1 GCA_004294465.1 Sphingobacteriia bacterium
GTAGTAATGAACACCTGAAGATAATTGTCCACAATGATCAACATAGGTCATTTTAACATTAACTCTCTCGTCAGTAGTCGTTGATTCATATAAATTACGGAAGTCCTTTGCGGAAAGGAATGCCAGAAAAATAAAAAAGTAGCCACCTATTTTTAAACCCATTTTGTCTTCACTAATGTCTTATTAATGTTCGTTGTCAAAACTAATTTTCTTTACATCATGACGTAAAAGCACCTTAGAACCTTGTTTTCCGAGATATTCTAATAAGGGATTAATTAGATTTATCAAACCTCCATTTACATAATAATTTCCAAAATTTGTATAACATAAAAAGACTCTATTTATTATAGATAAAATTTAAGTACTTATAAATCATGACTAAAAAGTGGACTATGTTAATATTAAAGTTTATGTAATTTTTTTAAGTTTGTTGCGTATGTAGTTTTATTCGCATAGTTTTGGCTTTTATTAAATTAAATATGAGAAACACATCTATTATACTTTTATTCATAGTTTTATTTTTTTCGGTAACATCGTGTTTTAGAAAACCTGATGAAGACGATTTAGCTAAAAAAGGTCCAGTTGTAGTTGTTCCTGTAGATACTACACCACCACCTCCAATTGATACTTTTTCAAGTTTTAAAATTAATGGCTCTACAGTTAAATTAGATTCTGCAATTGGTAGTTTATATACTACATCTTCATTTCCACCGAAAAGGTTAATTGATGTTTTTGCTTTTGATTTAAATAAAGGAGGTAGAAAAAAGGAAACAGCAAGTTTTCAATTTGTAGCTGACTCATTAGGTAACTGGGGGCCATTCGTTGCGGATCCTTCCATTGGATATGAATTTGTTTTAAAACCAACTGGAGGTCAAAGAACCGTTTATTATTATTATGAACCTTTTGTTCAATCCAATCGCTTGGTTTATTTAAGGGCATTACCTAAAACAGGAATGACTGCTTTATTGCTCAACACATTACCTGCTGATGATCAACAATCGGTTTTGGCCATTTTTACCAGTAATGGAGCAGTGGTGAACGGAAGAGATTCCTTGACTATTAACGACTTTAATCTTAGTAGCTCCACTATTTCGCCTGCATCAAAAACGGGTATTGCACAATTTATTTTTGATAATGGTGATAAGCAATCAAGTGGAAAACTGATTCTAAATTTCAATGCAGTGCCATTTATGAATGGAATAGATTTATTGTTGGATACTCAAAATATTACTCCCATTCATCTTTATTTTAATGGAAGAGATTTGTATCTTCCTAAAAGAAAATCTGCCACCGAGGGAGTGATGGTGATGGTATTAAATTAGAAAAGCATTTCATTACATGTCTGTTCCTTATTTTTTTGAACCTTCTTTACCTCATCTGCCAGGGCATTTTACCCTTTCTGCAGAAACAGCCAAGCATTGCGTTCAAGTGTTGAGAATGAAAGAAGGGGCAATGATTGTACTAACAGATGGAAAAGGCAATCGGTATGATGCAACGATTCTGTCCGCCAGTAAAAAGGAAACAGTTGTAATGCTGGCTAACAAAACAATGGTTCCTGCAAATAATCCAGTTACAAGTATTGCCATTTCCTTTGTAAAAAACCCATCTCGGATGGAATGGTTTTTAGAAAAAGCCACCGAAATTGGCATCAGTCAATTTTTCCCTTTACTCTCTGAAAGAACAGAAAAAAACCATTTTAAAACAGAGCGATGGGAGAATATCATTGTATCTGCCATGTTGCAAAGCAAACAAGTATGGAAGCCTGTTCTACATCAACCCATCCATTTTGCTGAATTGATTCAACAGCCATTTGATGGAGGAAAATTGATTGCACATTGCGAAAAGGGCGATAAAATACAACTGGCAAATCTGCCCCAACAAAACCAACAACTTATTTTGATTGGACCAGAAGGAGATTTCTCTCCCGCCGAAATAGCTTGCGCGTTAAAACAAGGATTTACTCCAGTGAGTTTAGGAAATACTCGACTGAGAACTGAAACAGCTGGGCTAGCAGCAGCCGTTTTATTACAGACCAAATAATTCCAAACAAATTGTAACTTCATTCTATGTCGTGGAAACAATTATTGATCATTTTTTGTGCAAGTTTCTTTTTTTATGCTTGTGATGGAGTTAATGGGAAAAAGCAGCCAGTTGTTAGAGATTTGAGTATTACACCAGTCAATTCTTTTAATGCCCTTTTTTTTGATAGCGCTGATGTACAGGATTTTTTAGCAATACATCCAGGTTTATCTGCTTTTAAAGAGCAATACAATAATTTTTATACTCCTCGTAATTTTGAATTTGCCTGGTTTGATTCTACCGGACTTTCAGAACAAGCCCATAATTTCTTCAATCTACAAAACAGTTTAATTACTGATTTAGGCGATAGTAGTATTTATGATCCAATATTGAATCATTTATACGATTCTTTAAATGGAATCAAATTTATTCCAGAAAAAACAAATGCTGTTATTCAAAGAACTGAATTGTTATTGACAGGGCAGTTCTTTAAATACGCTTCAAAAGTTTATAAGGGCGCCGATATTGATGCTACTGAATTAGGCTGGTTTATTCCTAGAAAAAAAATAGATATTTCAGCTTTATTAGACACCGTAATAAATAATAAAGCCAAAGACCCTGCTGCTTATGCGCCGATGAGTGCTCAGTATAATCGTTTAGAAAAAGTATTGATCGAATACATCAACTTAGAGAAAAAAGAAAGTCATGACACTATTGCCATGATTAAAAAACCAATTAAACAAGGTGACTCTGCTGAGATCATTGTGCAAATCAAGCGAAGGTTGACTATTTTACAATCAGATATTTTATTAGACAGCAGTTATGTTTATGATACTGCTATGTTAAGATCTGTAAAATTGTTTCAGAAAAGGCATGGACTAACATCGGATGGCACTATCGGAAACCAATTGATTACAGAATTAAACATTCCTTTGAAAAAAAGAGTGCAACAGATCCTGGTTAATTTAGAAAGAATCAGGTGGATGCCTCCACAGCAGGAAAGAAATTTTATTTTAGTAAACATTCCTGAATTTAAAATGCACGTAATGGATAGTGGTAAACAGGTTTTTGAAATGCGTGTAATTGTAGGCTCAGCAGCCAATAATACAGTGATATTTTCCGGAAATTTAAAATACATTGTATTTAGCCCTTATTGGAATGTTCCTGAAAGCATAGTTCGAAAAGAAATTTTACCTGCTATGCAAAGGAATCGCAATTATATAAGTTCACACAATATGGAAGTAACTGGGTACAATGGGTCGCTACCTATTGTTAGACAAAAGCCTGGTCCTTCCAATTCATTGGGTTTGGTGAAATTTCTTTTTCCGAATAGTTATAGCATTTATTTACATGACACACCAAACCGAAATTTATTTCAGCAGTCAGGAAGGGGATTGAGTCATGGTTGTATAAGAATTGCTGATCCAAAAAAATTCGCACAGTATTTATTAAGAGAAGATTCCCTTACCTGGACGAGTTCAAAAATTGATACTGCCATGCATCTGGCAAAAGAAAAATGGGTTACTTTAAAACAAAATGTTCCGGTTTACTTAGTATATTTTACTGCATGGGTAGATAAAGATGGTCTTTTGAATTTTAGAAAAGATATCTACGGGCATGATGCCAAAATGAGTAATAAATTATTTAATCAATAAATAAAAAGTATGCAGATTATTGAAGTACTAGATGCTACTTTAGTGAGTGATTTTTTGGAAGTTAATGCTATAATGAATGCCCATAATCCAGCCTATATAAGGGCTTTGGATAATGAAGTGAATGATGTTTTTGATCCTCAGAAAAATAAAAACTTCAAATACGGTACAGCAAAAAGATGGGTTGCTAAAACAGATGATGGTGTTTTGGTAGGAAGAATTGCGGCATTCACCAATGATAAATACATCAATAAAGGAACCCAGTTTAATACCGGAGGAATTGGTTTTTTTGATTGCATAGATGACCAGGCAACCGCCAATGTATTATTTGATACTGCCAAAAAATGGTTTCAAGAAATGGGGATGGAAGCGATGGACGGCCCTATTAATTTTGGAGATAGGGATAAATGGTGGGGACTAATGGTAGAAGGTTTTGACAGTGAACCCATGTATGGGATGTCTTTTAATCCAAGCTATTATCAATCTTTATTTGATCAGTATGGATTTAAGAATTATTACAATCAGTATTATTATTACATGAATGTGGATGATCCTTTGCCAGAAAGATTTCCAGAACGATATGCCAAGTTTAATTCAAAACCTGGATATGAAGCAAAGCATATTCAATTAAAAGATCTGGAGAAATATGCTGGTGATTTTGCAACTGTATACAATGCTGCTTGGGCACAACATGGCGAAGCAAAAGAAATCACCAAAGAGCAGGTAATAAAGTTGTTTAATAAAATGAAACCCATTATGGATGAAAGGGTGGTTTGGTTTGCCTATTATAAAGAGGAGCCGATTGCTATGTTCATCAATATTCCCGATATCAATCAATATTTTAAATATTTCAATGGCCAATTTGGTTGGCTAGAAAAACTGCGTTTACTCTGGATGAAGTTCAGAGGTACCAATAAGCGATTGACCGGTTTGGCTTTCGGAGTGGTGCCTAAATACCAGGCATTAGGGATTGATAGTTATCTTATTTATGCTTGTGGACTAAAGATCCAGGGAAAGGGATGGTATGATCAATATGAAATGGGCTGGGCTGGCGATTGGAATCCTAAAATGGTGAATATTTATAAAAGCCTTGGTGGAAAACAAAGCAGAAGAATGGTTACCTACCGATTTATATTTGAGGATAAATATTTGTTCGAAAGGCACCCCGAGATGGATTATAAATAAGCTATATTGCAACCCTTCTATGGATAATTTCATTGTTTCAGCTCGTAAGTACCGCCCCCAGAACTTTAATACCGTTGTGGGACAACAACATATTACTACTACCCTGAAGAATGCCATCAAAAATAATCAACTGGCACATGCTTTTTTATTTTGTGGCCCAAGAGGAGTAGGTAAAACTACCTGTGCCAGAATATTAGCTAAAACCATTAATTGTACCAATCAAACTCCCGAAGGAGAAGCTTGCAATGTTTGCAATAGTTGTGTTTCATTTGATGCAGGCACATCCATGAATATTCATGAACTGGATGCTGCCAGTAATAATTCTGTAGATGATATTCGTGCATTAGTAGATCAGGTTCGTTTTGCACCTCAGGCGGGTAAATACAAAGTATATATAGTAGATGAGGTACACATGCTCAGTTCAAGTGCATTCAATGCATTTCTAAAAACATTGGAAGAGCCCCCTGCACATGCAATTTTTATTTTAGCTACTACAGAGAAACATAAAATTATTCCTACTATATTAAGTAGGTGTCAGATATTCGACTTTAAAAGAATTACCAACAATGATACCGTGGAACATTTACAGGAGATTGTTGATAAGGAACATATCAAAGCTGAAAAAGCAGCATTGCAGGTGATTGCTCAAAAAAGCGAAGGCTGCATGAGAGACTCTCTGAGCATATTAGATAAAATCGTCAGCTTTACCAATGGCGAAGTAACCTATCAGAATACCCTTGAGCACCTCAATATTTTAGATGAGGATTATTTTTTCAAATTATTGGCTGCCATGCAGGAACAAGATTTGGCAGGGGCCATGTTATTGTATGATAGCATTAATCGAAAAGGGTTTGAAGGAGATCTGGTATTGAACGGATTTGCAGAATTTATCAGAAACTTATTGGTGTGTAAAGATGTAAAATCTGCCAGCTTATTAGAAGTGGTAGAAGGAATGCAGTCGAAATATATTTCAGTGGCCGAAAAGACCAGTCTCTCTTATTTGGTAAGTGCTTTGAATATTTTGAATGATACAGAGATCAATTTTAAAATGGCCAGAAACAAACGCTTGCATGTAGAACTGGCACTGATCAAATTAAATTTTCTGCAACAAGCCATCGATATGGCAAGCGATAAAGGAACTGTAATTAAAAAAAAACGACTTGATGGACCAATAGCTTTTAAAACAAAAGCAATTCAGCCTTTGGGGGCGGTTTCCATTCAAAGTACTCTTCCGGGTTCATCTTCTTTTTCTAGCACTTCTGTTGATCCAAGTAAAACGAATTCTCCGAAATTATTTATTGATAAGGCAGCTAGTACTTCTCAAGCTGCCATGCTGAGAGCTGATCTGCAACCTCCTGTTGAAACAGTTGCTGCTATTCCCCTTTCATCTAAACCCATTGCTGAAACGGGAGGCAAAAAGAATTTATTGGATGCGCTGAGAGAAAAAGCAGGAGCGAAGTATGATATACAGGAAGTAAAAGAAGCTTCTGTATTAACGATTGAAGCCTTGAAACAGTTCTGGGATAAATATACTATCGAATTAGAAAAGCAACTGAAGCATTCTGCAGCAGGAACATTTAAAATTGCGGGACTGAGTATTGATTCCGATATTCATTTTACAGTGCACGTGTCTGCCATTACTGCGCAAAAATTTGTGGAACAGGAAAAACTGGATTTGAAAGAGCAGTTGCATTCATTATTCAATAATCGTTTGATCGATTTTGACATTTTAGTGGATCTTGGAGAAAAAGAAGACGTTCCATTACACATGCGCTTAAACAGCAAACAAAAATTTGAAAGAATTGCAGAACAATATCCTTTGATCAAAGAATTAAAGGAAAGATTGCGTTTGGAAATTGATTATTGATTTAAGCCTTGGTTGCCTTATTGCAAATGGCGCATTCAACAATAATATTTTCCGCAAATTTGGGGCTCACACTGGAAATTTTTTTATTCACTTCTATTTCTAACAAATCATCAAATGCTTGTCTGGCAACAATCCTGATTGTTTGATTAATGGAAAGTCCCATTTTATTTACATATTGTAAAAAAGATGCTGAATTGTCTTTCACGCCAATCATTTTACATTGATGGCCAACTTCTTCCTCCAGCAATGTTTTCTTGATCGTTATGTTCAATTCACCTTTGGCATTGGGAATGGTATCTCCATGAGGGTCAAACGCTGGATATTCTAAATAAGCATCTAGTTTATCAATTAATTTTTTACTTTGAATATGCTCAAGTTGTTCTGCCACTTCATGTACTTCATCCCAACTAAAAGCTAATTTTTGAAATAAGAAAGTTTCCCAAAGTCTATGTTTTCGAACCACTTCAATGGCAATTTTTTTTCCTGCTTTGGTCAAACTAGACTTGCCATATTTCTCATATTGGATGAGTTTTTTCAGCTTCAATTTTTTCAGCATATCATTGGCAGTAGCTGGTTTTACCCCTAAATGGGCCGCTATTTCATTCGTTCCAGCCTCCTGCTTATTGCCTGATTCTATCGTAATCTGGAAAAGGGCTTTTAAATAATTCTCTTCAGTATTAGATGCCATAGCGTAAAAATAAGGGTATTTGTCAAATAAAATTAGTTAGGTTAGCCTAACTTTTATACTTTTACTTGTATAACAAATGAGTTAATGCGTCTTTCTATTTATTGGATATTGTTTTTTGTATTGGTTTTGGCGAATAATATAAGCGCACAACAAGACAGTATTGGCCAATTGAAACCAATGAGTGCAGTTTTATCGGAAGTAGTTGTTACGGGTACGATGAAAGAAGTAAAAAGGTTAGAAAGCCCTGTTCCTGTTGAACTGTATAAACCTGCATTTTTTAGAAAAAATCCAACTTCCTGTATTTTTGATGGATTGCAAATGGTCAATGGAGTAAGGCCTCAAATTAATTGCAATGTTTGTAATACAGGAGACATTAGAATTAATGGATTGCCAGGCCCATATACAATGGTACTCATCGATGGAATGCCTATAGTAAGTAGTTTGTCAACTGTGTATGGACTTTCCGGGATACCCAATTCATTAGTAGAAAGAATTGAAATAGTAAAAGGTCCTGCATCTTCATTGTATGGAAGCGAAGCGGTAGGCGGGTTGATTAATATCATTACAAAAAAAACAACTAATGCGCCTGGTGTTTCAGTTGATTTAATGACCACTACTTGGAATGAACTAAATGCAGACCTTGGTTTTAATTTGAAAGCTGGTAAAAAAGCGTCTGTTTTAACGGGTATCAATTATTTCAATTATGATACACCTAAAGATGTAAATGGTGATTCATTTACTGATCTTACTTTACAAAAAAGAATATCCATATTTCAAAAATGGAATTTCAATAGAGCGAACAATAAATTATTCAGCATTGCAGCTCGCTATTACAACGAGAACAGATGGGGTGGAGATATGCGCTGGAACGAACAATTCAGGGGGGGAGACAGTATTTATGGAGAAAGTATTTATACCAACCGATGGGAAATTTTAGGCAATTATGAGTTGCCATTTAAAGAGAAGCTCATGCTATCTTATTCATTGAATCAACATGATCAAGACAGTAGATACGGTACTACCTCTTTTATTGCCAAACAAAAAATTGCTTTTGCTCAATTAACATGGGATAAAAGGATGGGGGTGCATGATTGGTTAATTGGAGCTGCTTTTAGATATACTTATTATAACGATAACACACCTGCATCTGGATCAACAGATCCATTAAAATTGGGCAGTTCACCTCAACAAATTGCTTTACCTGGAGTATTTGCACAAGATGAAATTAAATGGAATGATCAACATAAAATCTTATTGGGTATTCGATACGATTACCATTCCGTTCATGGCAATATTTTCACTCCAAGAATAGCGTATAAGTATACTATTAATGAGAAAAACTTTTTACGCATCAATGCAGGTTCAGGTTTTAGGGTGGTGAATTTGTTTACTGAAGATCACGCTGCATTAACAGGTGCTCGATCTGTTGTAATTGCCGAATCGTTGAAGCCAGAAAGGTCATTGAATATCAATGTAAACTATAACCACAAAATATTTGGAAGCAATGGCAATTCAATGAATATTGATGCAACTTTGTTTTATACCTATTTCAACAATAGAATTGTTGGCGATTTTGATACCAATCCCAATCAAATTATTTATAACAATTTAAATGGTCATGCTGTAAGTAAAGGAGCATCAATTAATATTGATTGGATTTTCAAGCATGATTTAAAACTTTTACTGGGAGCTACTTACTTAGATGTTGGCTTGTATAAAGAGAATCAAAAAGAACAACAAATACTCACGGAAAGATTTTCAGGAACATGGACTGTTTCTTATACAATTCCTGGAACGCATATAGACATTGATTATACAGGGAATGTTTATGGGCCCATGCGCTTGCCTGTTTTAGGTCCGTTGGATCCAAGAAAAGAATTTTCTCCATGGTGGAGTATTCAAAATATTCAATGCAGTTTTCATGTAGGAAAGAAAATCGAATTATATACCGGCGTTAAAAATTTATTGAATTATTTGCCAACCAGCAATAATCCATTCATCATAGCAAGAACCAATGATCCATTTGATAAACAAGTACAGTACAATTCCAATGGACAAGTATTGCCTACTCCTGATAATCCTTATGCTTTAACATTCGATCCCAATTATGTGTATGCTCCCAATCAGGGAATCAGGGGGTTTTTGGGAATCAGAATCAACATTCAATAGTGTATATTTGCAGCATGGAACAAGAACAAACTACACCAGGAACAGAAATTTTAATTAAAGCTGCAGGCCCAATTGTTATCGCTTCTAAATGCATTGTAACCAAGGCCGATGGCACTGTTGAAATAAAAGAGAAAGCCTCTTTTTGTGGCTGCGGGCATTCTGCAAACAAACCATATTGCGATGGATCGCATAAAAAATACATGGAATCAACTCCAGCATAATGAAAAAAACCATTGTATTAGGTGCTTCTGAAAACCCTGAGCGGTATAGCTATTTAGCGGTTCAGAGACTCACCAAATTCAATCACCCAGTAATCGCTATTGGCAAAAAAGCTGGAATGATTGGTGCAGTTCCCATCATTACTGATCATCCTGCCGAAAATGAAGTGGATACCATAAGTCTTTACCTCAATCCTACATTACAAAAAGTCTATTATCCATATATTCTTTCTTTACATCCTAAAAGAATCATTTTTAACCCAGGCACCGAAAATGATGAATTAGCTGATATGGCTGCAAAAAATGGCATTCAAGCTATTGAAGCTTGTACGCTCGTGATGCTGAATACGGGGCAGTATTAATTGCCATTTACCTTGCTTTGTTGAAGTATTTCTGATAAATAAGCTGTTTCCTAAAACAGTTTTACAATAAATTATTATATTTATTAGTCATTCAGCTATTCACCAAACTTTTTTTAATGAACCAGAATCTCGCTGCTTCACCGTCAACAGCTCCAGAAACTGATGCCGGCAGAAATTATACTTTGTCTGTGATCACCGGTTTTGCCCTTCTTGGATGGCTAGTAACTTCCATTTGGGATTTCGGAGGTTTTTCCAATCAAATACAGGCTTTTTATTATGCCAATGCGCATAAAGGCAATTACAAATTACTCACAACAGTTTCCATATTATTTGAAGGCAAAATGGCTACACTGTTAGGACTTTGTTTTGGTGCTGGTATTTTTTTATTGGTTCAAAAAAAAGCATCGAGTCATTTAGTTGACGGAACAGAAGCGCATATACGCAAACAAATCTGTTTGATCATTTTGGGGCTTTTTGTTGGGCTGGTCCTTCTTTTTCCCAATGATCTTATATTCCCTTTCGCCATTGTAGGTATTTTATTGTTTGCTTTTGTACAGCTTCCAGCTAAAAACTTATTCATTGTAGCAATGCTATGTTGTTTGGTTTATGCAGGGAAAAATTATTGGTATTATGCCGATGATCAATCCGATTACAAAGCTTATCTGCAAGTAAAAAAGATTGAAAAGAGAATGGCTGCAGACAGTGCGGCCCGTTCAAAAAAATTGGGGTATGATGTTAAAAAAGATTCTGCTATTCAAAAGGCAATCCTTGCACAAAAAATCAAAGCAGATTCTATTGCAAAAAAGAAAGATACTTTAACATCCAAACAAGCAGGAGAAAAAGCAAAATGGGAGGGATTGGTAAAATCAGTAAAATACGATTCTTCCAAGGTTGCCAATGATCGAAAATCGATGCGGGAAGGGTATAAGAAAATGTGGTTCTATGTAAAAAACAAAGTACAATACAAAGAATCTTATTGGTTATACTCAATAGGAGTATGGGAATACGCTGCTGCCATGTTACTGGGCATGGCATTATTGGGTGTAGGATTTTTTCATCGTCGATTTACATCTTCTACTTATTTAATAATGGCATTGGTATTTATTGCAATTGGAGCAGCAATGGCATTCTATAGAATCCATACTGCCAGCATGCGGATCATTGATTATGAAAAGTTTATTAAAGGATATGCTATTCCGTATAACCAGTTCCTTCCATTCGAAAAAATTGCTATGGCAACAGGGTATGCTTCATTACTGATCTGGTTGTTGAAATTAAATGCCTTGAGTTGGCTTATGGATATTTTTTCTGCAGTGGGCAAAATGGCATTAACCAATTATATGATTCAGGTAATTATTGCTGCTATTTGGTTCTATGGTTATGGACTTGGTTATTATGGAATGTTTGAACAATGGGAATTGTATGCAGCTGTAGCTGAAATTGCTTTAGTGCAAATTGTGTTCTCAGTATTTTGGCTACGTTATTATAAAATGGGGCCTTTAGAATGGGTACTTTCCAATTTAGTATATCAACAAAAAACAACCAATAAGTTGTAAGCAAAAGGCAACCAATCAATTTTACACAATTAAAATTTTTCGCATGGATCAACATACTTCTTCTGAACTTTCAACAAGTGCTCAAATAGGAGCAGCACCAGTTTCAGTTGCGGATCGAATCAAAAGCATCGACGCCATTAGAGGTTTTGCCTTATTAGGAATATTGATGATGAACATACCAGGCTTTGGAATGAACTGGGATTTCTGGTACCATATTTTTAATGGCCCAAGATCAGGGTATGATTATTTGACATTTAAAGGGGTACTTGTTTTTTTTGAAGGAACAATGAGGGGTTTGTTCTCTATGTTATTCGGGGCAGGTATGGTATTGTTCATGACCAATAAAAAACAAGCTCCTGGTCAACCTTCAGTAGCTGTATATTACTATCGTCGATTGCTCTGGTTGGTATTCTTTGGTGTGATCAATGCATTTGTAATATTATGGTTTGGTGACATTTTATTTTTTTATGGATTATTCGGAATGATACTTTTTGCTTTTCGTAAAACAGCGCCGAAATGGTTATTGATCATTGGTCTTTCCTTAATTGCTTGTGCGATGATTCAAAACACTTGGAATTATTCCGAAACAAGAGAAAAAAGAACCAATTATCTCGAAGCCATGGCTGCTAAAAAAGAAAAGAAAAAACTTAGCGAAGAACAACAAGCAGCCATTTCCACTTGGCAAGAAATGGCCAAGCAACAAAAGCCAGATACGGCAATGATCAATGAGCGGATGCGAAAAATGCATTCAGGTTATACTACTATTTTCAAATATTTTATCCCACAGAATGCAGAGGGCGAAGCATGGGAAGCCTATTTTGGTGTTTTTGATATGTTGTCTATGATGTTTATTGGAATGGCGCTTTTCGGATGGGGCTTTTTCAATAATCAACTCAGCACATCAACTTATACAATGTGGATGTTGGTTGGATATGGTATTGGAATTCCATTTGGTTATTTTCTATTTAATCAAGAGTTTGTCAATTTCGCAAATAGAGGGGCATATATAGATCGATGGGTGGTCAACCCTAATTCCTTGTCTGAGTTCCGTAGACTATTTATTACCATTGGCCATGCAAGTTTGATTATGTTGGTCTATCGATTAAAAATTGCCCCTTGGTTAATGAGGGCTTTATCTGCAGTTGGTCAAATGGCATTCACGAATTACTTAATGCAAAGTATCATCTGCACTTTCTTTTTCTATGGATATGGAGGAGGTTATTATGGCAAATTATATTTCCACCAGATCTATTATGTTGTAGCTGCAGTTTGGGTATTTCAATTGATTTTTTCCAGCATCTGGTTACGCTATTTCCGATTCGGTCCGTTTGAATGGGTATGGCGTTCGCTCACTTACTGGAAAATGCAGCCAATGAAATTATAATTTTCTAGTAAATCACCCACCCCATCCTTCTCTGTCTAAGCTTCGGTACTGAATGGCTTCGGCAACATGTTCGGGTTGGATCTCTTCGCTAGATGATAAATCGGCAATGGTTCTGCTCACTTTTAAAATGCGGTCATAAGCTCGGGCACTCAGTTGCAGTCTTTCCATGGCTTTTTTGAGCAAGGCTTCTCCTACTTTACTGAGTTGACATATATCACGTAGCAGGTTGCTATTGACCTGTGCATTGGCAAAGACACCGGGTAGGGAAGCGTAGCGTTCTAATTGTATTTCTCTAGCACGGATCACACGCTCGCGAATCATGGCCGAGCTTTCTCCTTTTGGGGTGGACTCATTTAATTCTTGAAAAGCAACGGGTGTTACTTCTACATGCAAATCAATCCGGTCTAGTAAGGGTCCCGATACCCTGTTCAAATATTTTTGTACGGCTCCCGCAGGGCAGGTACAGGCTTTCTCTGGATGATTATAATAACCGCAGGCGCAAGGATTCATAGAAGCAAGTAGCATAAAGTTGGCGGGAAAATCTAACGCCATTCTGGCCCTTGAAATAGAGACTTTTCTTTCTTCCATGGGTTGGCGCATCACTTCTAAAACCGAGCGTTTGAATTCTGGT
>REAV01000097.1 GCA_004294465.1 Sphingobacteriia bacterium
TTTTCATTCGCCTGGTATTTTGAGGTGTATATTATTTTTGATAAAACCATGATGAAGGGCTTTTGCCAATTCAACTGCGTGTTCTCCATCGCCATGTATGCAAATGGTTTCTGCATAAATAGGGATTTCTGCTCGATAAAAATTACTTATCACCGTTACCGTTTTCTTTTGAATCATTTGTAAACTCTGTTCTAAAGAATCTTGAGTAGTATTGAAAAATGCATCAGAACGTGTTCTCGGTATTAAAGTTCCATTTGGGTCGTATCTTCTATCTGCAAAAACCTCAGCAACAGTTTTGATACCTAATTTATTTGCCTCTTTTATTAAATGACTATTGCTCAAACCATATAAGTACAAAGAAGGATCTAATTCTTTTATTACAGATGCAATCGTATAACTCATGCCTTTATTGATAGCTGCCATATTGTACAAAGCCCCATGTGGTTTTACATGATGTAATAAGCAACCTTCCTTTCTGCAATGATCTTGCATCAATACAATTTGTTCGGCAACTAAATCATATAATTCACCATCTTCTAAAAACATATCGGTTCGCCCAAAATTGGCTTTGTCATTAAACCCTGGGTGGGCACCAATGGCTACTTCTTCAATCAAACATAGATCAATGGTACGTTTAATGGTGTCGTCATCTCCTGCATGATAACCACAAGCTATATTTGCCGAACTAATAAATGACATCAGTTCGGCATCATGTGGAAACCCTTCTCCTAAATCGCAATTAATGTCTATGGTATGCATCGAGTTGTAAGATACAGGCATTCTTCAATTGTTGCAAATGTTGTGTTTGCAGCATCAATATTTTTTCGGCTTCTTCAATAGTTACAGGAATGAATTGAATTGTATCATTGCTACCTTTTTGAGAAAGTGTTGGCAAATCTGCTGAGATGATATGGGCTATTCTTGGATAGCCTCCAGTTGTTTGATGATCGGCCATTAAAACAATGCATTGACCATTGGGTAATAATTGAACAGTTCCTTTTGTTACAGCCGAAGAGATCATTTCTTTTTTGTCAGATTGCTCCAGCATTGGACCTTGCAATCGATAACCCATTCTATCACTTTGGGGTAAAATGCTAAAATCTCCGGCACATAAATTTGTTTGAGATGATGGAGTTAATTGCTCCAATTCATGTCCTGGAATAAATCTCAAAGCATTGGTATGATAAAATTGATGAACGGATGCTTTCCAGGGCATTACTGAACAATCTTTACTATTGATACTTGAGGCATTCTTAAGGTTTAATTCAATCGTATCACCCTGTTTTAAAATCCTCCCTTCAAACCCACCTACAGCAGCTTTTACATTGGTGCTATAACTGTTTAACCATTCACTTAACTCGAATCCACCCTGCACCGATAAATAGGCTACTTGACCCCATTTTTTTGCTTTGAATTGAAGTAGTGCATTTGCTGGTATAAAAACAGGTTGGTTAATTGGTATATCAATCCCGTTGATCTCTGCAGTAAAATCAGCTCCGCTCAAAGCAATAAAAGCTGGTCGATTAAATTGTATAACTGGTGCAGGAAAATAAAATTCTAATACAGCTTCTGAAGCATCGTTTAAAACCAATGCATTGGCCGTTTGCATGGCACAGGTATCCATTGCCCCGTTTGGATTAATACCCAAATGCTGAAAGCCTTTTCTGCCTTCGTCTTGAATGGTACTGTATAATCCTGGTTTTATAATTAGGATACTCATTCGTTTACTGCTTTTTTAATCTCCCAAAATTCTTTCTCTTTAATAGCGTAAAATTCAACAGAATCTCCTGGAGATAATAAACAAGGGATCTCTTTAATTACATCGAATAAATTCAACGGAGTTTGTCCGATCAATTGCCATCCACCAGGTGAATCCAGGGGATAAATACCTGTTTGTTCACCTGCAATTCCAACAGATCCTTTGGGTACAATTTGTCTGGGCACTGCTCTGCGATTCATTTGTATACCAGGATCAACTGAAGCCATGTAGGGAAAACCTGGTAAAAAACCAATCATGTATACGGTATAGATTTTATTGGTATGCCGCTCAATAATTTCTTCAATGGAAAGATTGGTATGCACAGAAAGGTACAATAAATCGAGTCCAAACTCATTATTATAACAGACGGGTATTTTAATTGATTTATTCGAATGTTGAACAGGATTGATCAATTCCAGTTCTTGCAATAATCTTGATTTTATCCAATCAAATCTGCTTGAATAAAAAGAAGGAATCGAAAATTGCGCTAAATCATATACAATGGTTATGCTGGAATAAGCGGGTATAATATCGGTAATTCCATTGATTGGATGATTTTGTAAATGGGTAAAAATTTGTATCACTTCCTGATTAGTAGACGCATTGATATAATCGCCCAGTTGAATAGTGATTGCCTGATCTCCCAAAGGATAAATGTCTAAATTGGAAACATTCATAATAGAAAGGTAGATAATCCTTTTCAACGAATAATTTTTGTACTTATCTTTCAGTCATAAATCAATTTATGAAACAAATCTTAACCCTTGGAGTATTGGTATTATTTACCGCACTTGTATCAGCGCAATCTGATCCTACCTGGATGCGATATTCTTCCATCTCTCCTGATGGCAAAACCATTGTATTTACTTTTAAAGGAGACCTTTATAAAGTAGCAAGTACAGGAGGTACTGCTGTTGCACTCACCATGCATGAAGCCCATGATTTCATGCCTGTCTGGAGTCATGATAGTAAAACCATTGCTTTTGCAAGTGATCGTTTTGGCAATTTTGATATTTTCACTATTTCCGTGAATGGAGGAGAAGCTAAAAGAGTAACCTATCATTCAGCACAAGAATATCCTTACGATTTTACCCAAGACGATAAGAATATTGTATTTGGTTCTTCCAGAATGGATCTGGCATCTAACCGTCAATTTCCAACAGGATCAATGCCAGAACTTTACAGTGTAGGAGTGAATGGAGGCAGACCAACTCAATTGCTTACAACTCCAGCAGAAGATGTGAAAGTGAGTAAAGATGGATCTAAATGGATTTATCATGATAAAAAAGGGGGTGAAAATATATGGAGAAAACACCACACATCTGCAATCACAAGAGACATTTGGGTATATGATGTAAAAGCTTCAAAGCATACAAAAATCACTTCATTCAATGGAGAAGA
>REAV01000168.1 GCA_004294465.1 Sphingobacteriia bacterium
AATGTGGCGGCTAGTTTAGCGGTATTAGAATACAGAACATTGTTGGTGGACGCCGACCCTCAGGCAAATAGTACTACTGGGGTAGGATTTGACCTACACAATATCACCAATAGTCTTTATGACTGTATGGTGAATAATGTTACAGCCAATGAGGTAATTTTAAAAAGTGATGTTCCTAATTTGGACATCATTCCATCGCATATTGATTTGGTGGGTGCAGAAATAGAAATGATCAATTACCCCAATCGCGAAAATGTAATGAAGGGTATTTTAGATGCGGTTAGAGATAAATATGATTTTATCATTATTGATTGCTCTCCTTCTCTTGGATTAATTACAGTAAACTCATTGGTTGCATCGGATAGTGTAGTGGTTCCGGTACAATGCGAATTTTTTGCCTTGGAAGGATTGGGTAAACTATTGAATACTATCAAAATTGTACAGAACAGATTAAATCCGGCCTTGCAAATAGAAGGGATATTAATGACAATGTATGACGGGCGTTTGAGATTATGCAACCAAGTGGTGAGTGAAGTAAGAAGGCATTTTGATGATATGGTTTTTTCTACCATCATTCATAGAAATACCAGATTAAGTGAAGCACCTAGTGTAGGCAAGCCTGTTATTTTGTACGATGCAGAAAGCAAAGGGTCTGTGAATTATTTGAATCTTGCAAAAGAAATTTTGCAAAACAATGGGATGACAAAAATATCCAATCAAGATAGGATAATTGAATAAAGCGATAACTGAACTGAACAATGACCACACCTAAGCAAAATAAAGATTTGATCGGAAAAGGGCTACGCTCTTTATTACAAAATATAGATACAGATTTAAAGAATACAACTGGAAGTCTAAAATCGGAAGTAGTGGAACAAGCCACTACCAGCAGCAGGATAAATTTGGCTGATATTCAGGTGAATCCTAAACAGCCAAGAAGAGATTTTGATGAACAATCTTTACAAGAACTGGCCACTTCTATAAGACTTCATGATATTATTCAGCCATTAACAGTGAGCAAATTAGCCAATGGTAAATACCAGCTAATTGCAGGAGAAAGAAGATTTAGGGCTTCAAAAATTGCCGGATTAAAAGATGTTCCAGCTTATATACGCGTTGCAAATGATCAACAATTACTGGAACTAGCGCTTTTAGAAAATATCTAAAGAGAAAACCTGAATGCTGTTGAAATGGCATTGAGTTTTAAAAGGATGATGGAAGAACTGGACTATACTCAAGAACAGGTTGCAGAGAGAATGGGCAAAGAAAGAAGTACTGTTACCAATTATATTCGATTACTCAAATTACCACCAGATATTTTATCTGCAGTTCGTAATAATACATTAACGATGGGTCATGCAAGGGCATTGGTCAATATAGACACCATCGATAAGCAATTATTTGTATTCAAAGAAATTCAGCAAAAAGAATTGAGTGTAAGGCAGACGGAAGAGTTGGTAAGAAAATTATACAAAGGCGGATCTAATAGCCCAAGTTCAAGTGCATCAAAATCTGACCTCCCTCCTGCATATAAAAAAATTGAAGATAATTTAGCCTCTCATTTTGGCACTAAAGTTAAAATGACCCATAATAAAAAAGGGTACGGTAGTATCAACATAGAATACTATTCGCTAGATGAATTAAATAAATTATTGGATTTAATGAATGTAACGGTGAGCTAATGTTTAAAAAAAAAAAAAAAGTAGCTTTTTTTATTGTAGTTCTTGGGTGTTTCATTTCATTCTCCAAGGCCCAAGCTCAAACTAAAGACACAAGCAAAATTGTTCAACCAATTTCTGCTGAGATCGCTACTCCAGCTATACCTCCAATCGACTCTACAAAAATTAAAAAAAGAATCAAGGATTCAATTACGCTTGCAGGACATAGCCCAAGAGTTGCTACAAGACGTTCAGCCATTTTACCTGGTTGGGGCCAGGCTTATAACCGAGAATACTGGAAAATTCCGATTGTATATGGGGTGCTCGCCATTCCTACTGTTGCTTTTATTTACAATAATAATTATTACAAAAAAACAAAATTCGCTTACGAAGCGCAGTTCAAAGCTCAGAACGGAGACAGCAGTGATCTTGCAGCCATTGATCCAGAATTGGTTAATTTAAGCATTGGCTCATTACAGAACTATCGAAATCAATTCCGACGAGACAGGGATTATGCCATATTGTTTTTCTTATTGGCATGGGGTTTACAAGTTGTAGACGCAACCGTATTTGCGCATTTAAAACAATTTAATGTGAGTAATGATTTAAGTATGCAGATCAATCCAACATTTAATCCCTTTACAAGGTCACCTGCTTTAACAGTATCATTGAATTTAAGAGAACATACAAAGAAGCCTTTAGCATTAGCCAGATAATGCACCACAAAAAATACTTGATTATGAAAATTGCATTGATAGGATACGGAAAAATGGGTAAAGCAATTGAAGCAATTGCAGTAGAAAAAGGTCATCAAATTGTGATGAAAATAGATGTAGACAATGCTTCAGATTTAAACGCAGACAATTTAGCAAAAGCCGATGTAGCTATTGAATTTACTGGACCACATAGTGCTGTTGGTAATATCCTGAAATGTTTTGAAGCAGGAACTCCTGTTGTTTGTGGTTCCACTGGCTGGTTGAGTGAGTGGGATACCATAAAAAATGAATGCCAGCATAAAAATGGCACACTGATTTATGCAAGTAATTATAGTATTGGTGTGAATCTTTTTTTTGAAGTAAATAAATACCTGGCCAAGTTAATGAATGGATATCCTGAGTATGATGTAACATTGAAAGAAATTCATCATACACAGAAAAAAGATGCTCCTAGCGGAACAGCCATTAGTTTAGCAGAACAAGTGATGGACAATTTGCAAAGGAAAAATGCATGGACCTCCAATGAACACAACACCCAGACAAACGAACTCTTTATTGCATCAGAAAGAATTGATCCTGCACCAGGCACGCATCATGTAAGATACAGCTCTCCTATTGATGATATTGAAATTATCCATACTGCGCATAACCGAATTGGTTTTGCAGGCGGAGCAGTAAAAGCAGCTGAGTTTGCTGTAGGCAAAAAAGGTATTTTTGGAATGAAAGAAGTGCTGGGATTATAGTTTAAAAGAAAATCCAACTTTTACATTAAAAGCACTTGATGCAGCCACATTAATGGGTTGTTGCCAATGACTTTGTGTGAGCTGTACTTCTAAACCTAATAATCTTACGCCACCACCATACTCATACATCAAATTATCTCCTTTTACTCCAGAACTTGAATAACTCTGAATAGCAGTTCCAACATTTCCTAAAACAAATAACCTGCCTAATAGGAAATATTGTCGAATACCTCCTTTAAGCGTAGCAATATTCAATGAACCAGCCGGATTGCTTGTTGAAGCTCCAAAACGCTGGTAACCAGCTGTAGCCATGAACATAGTAGAACCTAATCCTAACCCCGCTCCTGCTTCAATTCCAAGTCCCCCATTATTAAAATCTGAGAATGACGAACTAGTTGGGGTAGCATAATTGGCATTTAAGATCAATTGCAAATGAGGCAATTTAAATTGGGCAAAACTAGTTTGCGCAATCAGTATAAATACAAACGCCAATATGAAGTTCTTTGAAGAAATCTGCATAAATTTAATTTTTGTAAAGAAACAAAAAAATCACGAGAAGCCATGCTGTCAAAAAAAACGCAATATGCATTAAAGGCCCTTACCTATATGGCAGAACAGATTAATGCGGGCCCATTTTTGATTGCAGATATTGCTAAGAAGAAAAAAATACCCATCAAATTTTTAGAATCCATTTTATTGGAATTAAGAAAAGCAGGTATTTTAAATAGCAAAAAAGGAAAAGGTGGCGGCTATTATTTTAATCAAGATCCTTCTACTATTCAACTAGCAACTGTAATGCGATTGATTGAAGGCCCCATTGCTTTGCTTCCTTGTGTAAGTCTCCATTTTTATCAAAAATGTGCAGATTGCAACGAAAAAAAATGTGGCTTGAATAAAATCATGAAAGAAGTTAGAGACAATACTTTATCCATATTAGAAAATAGAACTGTTATAGACTTAGTTACACCATAATCATATGAAAAAAATACTCTTAATTTTACTGCTTTCCCCGTTTATTGTTAATGCGCAAAGTTTAATTGGCGGAAGCAATATTGTAAAATGGAATTTATCTTCAATGGCATTGAACAATTACCATTTTTCTTATGAGCGACATATTTATAAAAACTTGTCTATTTCTTTGAGTTATCGTACAATGCCTTATGGCAATGTACCTTATCAAAAAGAATTTCAAGATTTAATCAATAGCAATGAAATAAATTTTAGCAGATTCCAAATGGGTAATTCTGCCATAACGATTGAGCCACGTATATATTTAAGCCTTAAGAAGATGAAAGGTTTTTATTTGGCTCCTTATTTACGATTTGCCACATTCGATGTAAGTGCACCTATTAAATATAGTAGTAATGGCACTATTCCACCTGCATCTAAAGATGCTGATTTTACTGGAAAAATAAAATCAACCAGCGCCGGGTTACTCATCGGCTATCAGTTTCAGTTACTTAAAAAATTGGTACTAGATTTTCAAATCATCGGATTCCACTATGGCAAGAGCAATGGCGATTTAAATTTTGCCGCCCCATTGAGTCCATTCGAACAACAAAGTTTAAGAGACAATTTAAAAAACATTAATGCCGACCCATTTACTTTCACCAGTACAGTAACAGCAAATGGCGCTCAAATATCTACAGATGGCCCTTGGGCTGGAATCAGGGGATTGAACCTGGGATTAGGCTTCCGTTTTTAGCGCAAGATTATCCAACATATCTTTCGTCATTTTAGCTAAATCAAATTCTGGTTTCCATCCCCAATCATTATTGGCAACACTGTCATCAATGCTTTGAGGCCAGCTATCTGCAATTGCTTGTCGGGAATCTGGTTTATAATTGATGGTAAAATCTGGAATATATTGTTGAATACTATTGGTAATTTCCTTAGGTGAAAAACTCATGCCAGCTACATTATATGAAGTTCTTACAGAAATACTTTTTGCCGGTGCATTCATTAATTCTAAAGTTGCACGAATGGCATCGGGCATATACATCATTGGCAAATAAGTATCTTCTTTTAAAAAGCAATTGTATTTTTTATTATCCAATGCTTCCGAATAAATTTCAACGGCATAATCTGTAGTGCCACCACCTGGAGCCGATTTATAACTTATTAATCCAGGGTAACGAATACTTCTTACATCCACACCAAAACGCTGATGATAATAATTGCACCAGAACTCTCCCGCATATTTACTGATTCCATAAACGGTACTGGGTTCAATAACTGTTTTTTGAGGGCAATTTATTTTAGGGGATGTGGGGCCAAAAACAGCAATACTACTTGGCCAATATACTTTATGCAAATTTTCTTCACGGGCAATATCCAAAACATTTAATAAGCCTTGCATATTCAAATGCCAGGCAAGGTTGGGATTCTTTTCTCCAGTTGCAGAAAGAATGGCAGCCAATAAATAGATTTGGGTAATATTCTGGCGAATTACTTGTACATGCAACATTTCTTTGTTCATTACATCCAAACTCACATAAGGTCCTGTACCATGCAATAATGGGTTCTCTTCTCTTAAATCTGAAGCTACTACATTGTTATTGCCATATTGCTTTCTTAAAGCCATGGTTAATTCTACACCAATTTGGCCAGAAGCGCCAATTACCAGAATCTTTTCTTTTCTATTGGGCATATTCAATCGTTTATAGGAGCAAATATAAGTTGATAGGCTTTATAAAGTATATAGCTGAATCAATTAACAGATGGTTGGCAATAATGCTATCAATTTATCTTGGTTTACGTTATTTTTGTTACTCATATTAAATATGCAAAATGCTTCCAGCTTATTTACAGGAATTATTCAATAAACAGCAGTACAACCCCCATTCTTTTTTTTTAATTGCAGGGCCATGTGTAGTAGAAAGTGAAGAATTGGTGATGGAGATTGCCGACAAAGTGTATGGCACCTGTAAACAATTGGGAATCCCCTATGTATTTAAAGCGAGTTATAGAAAAGCCAATCGAACCAGTGCCAACTCATTTACAGGCATTGGCGACGACAATGGTTTATCCTTGATCAAAAAAGTGGGTGAAACTTATCAATTACCTACTACTTCGGACATTCATGCACATGAAGAAGCGGCTATGGCAGCTCCTTTTATTGATATATTACAGATCCCCGCTTTTTTATGTAGGCAAACCGATTTATTATTGGCCGCTGCTGATACGCAAAAAATAGTGAATGTAAAGAAGGGTCAATTTTTAAGTGGAGCGTCAATGAAATTTGCCGTTGATAAGATAAAGCAAGCAGGCAATGAAAAAGTAATGCTTACCGAAAGAGGTAATACTTTTGGTTATCAAGACCTGGTAGTGGATTACAGAAATATTCCTATCATGCTAGAACAACAAGTTCCGGTAATCATGGATTGTACGCATTCATTGCAACAACCCAATCAAACTAGTGGTGTTACTGGAGGAAATCCGGGCATGATCAGCACTATTGCAAAAGCAGCCATTGCTACAGGATCCACCGGATTATTTATAGAAACGCATCCAAACCCAGCAGTGGCTAAAAGCGATGGAGCCAATATGTTGCCATTGCATTTATTACCTGCCTTATTAGAAAAACTAGTTCATTTAAGAGAAGCTGTTGTAAAACACTCCCTCTAATTCATGCATAAAACCAGACATTTAAGCCTCTTTACAGCAATAGCGTTGGTTATTGCCAATATGATTGGTTCTGGTATTTATACCAGTCTGGGGTTTCAATTGATGGATTTTCAAAGCACCACCAGTATTTTATTTCTTTGGTTGATCGGCGGAATCATTGCATTATCAGGTGCGTTGGTTTATGCAGAACTGGCTGTTGTTTTTCCGGACAATGGAGGTGAAATGAATTTCTTGGGGAAGCTCTATGGCCCTTTAGCAGGATTTTTAGCAGGATGGATCTCCACCCTTGCAGGATTTGCAGCACCGGTAGCCATTGTATGTATTGCTATTGGCAATTATTGTGCAATTATTATTCCGAATACTCCACCGATCATTATTTCAATTATTGTTTTGGTGGCTTTAACGATTCTTCATTCATCTAAGCATACGATCAGTGCAAGATTTCAACAGCTGGCAACATTGCTCAATTTATCGATCATTGTTTTTTTAATTGCTGCTGCATTTTTTTTATCTGACTATCCATTACCGAATATTTCAATCAATCAAACGGCAATCCAGGAAATCATCCATTCAGGAAAATTTCCAGTGAACTTATATTGGGTGCTCTATGCATATACAGGATGGAATGCTGCAGCTTATATTGCTGGAGAAATAAAGAAACCTGAAAAAAATTTACCTATTGCATTATTGGTAGGAACTATTTTGGTAACGCTCTTGTATTTATTATTGAACTATGCTTTTTTATTATCGGCACCTGCTGCTGAATTGAAAGGAAAAATGAATGTTGGATTTATTGCAGCCGACCATTTATTTGGAAAACATGGAGCCATCATCATGAGTATTTTTATCAGCATTACTTTAATGAGTACTGCAAGTGCCATGACATTCGCAGGACCAAGGGTTACAGCAGAAATAGGAAAATCTATTTCTTATTTTAGTTTTCTGCAAAAGAAAAACAGGCAGGGCATCCCCTATTTGGCCGTCTACACACAGAGTGCGATTACTTTATTGTTAATCTGGTTGAACCAGTTTCAATTTATTATTGACCTGGTGGGGTTTTTATTGAGCATTTGCACATCGCTTGCAGTAGCGGGCATATTTATAGTTAGAAAAAACAAAGCAAAACATTTTAGTAATTATAAAACGCCGCTATATCCATTGCCTCCCTTGGTTTTTTTAGCCATCAATGCATGGATCATTTATTATGGCATTTCGCTTAAGCCAGTAGTTTCGGCATACGGTTTGCTAGTAATACTGGCAGGACTAATTATTTGGAAATTAAACAAACCCAATCGAATGAAATCAGTTATTGTAATCTTTTTTGCCTTTTTAAGTTTTCAGTTGAGTGCACAAAATACGGCTGAAATTGCCAATGGATTAAAAGAGGCATTAACCAAGGGTGCAGTCAATAGTACCAATTTGCTCTCCAAGCCCGATGGATTTTTTGCCAATGCAGCCGTTAAAATTTTATTACCGCCAGAAGCTAAAAAAATAGAAAGCACATTGCGTAATTTAGGAATGGGCAAACAGGTAGACGATGCTATTTTGAGTATGAATAGAGCGGCAGAAGATGCATGTAAAAACGCCACTCCAATTTTTACCAATGCCATTAAACAAATGACAGTAACCGATGCTATTGGTATATTAAAAGGAAGCGACACTTCTGCAACAGCTTATTTACAACAAAAAACAACTGCAGAATTAACCACCTCATTTAGGCCAGTAATAGAAAAGTCTTTAGAAAGCACCGAAGCCACCAAGCAATGGAATACGCTGGTATCTACCTATAATAAATTCAGTTTAAAGAAAATCAATCCAGATCTGGCAGGATATGTTACTGAAAAATCTTTGGCGGGTATATTTTCACAGATCGCAGTAGAAGAACAGAATATCAGAAAAAATCCAGTAGCAAGAACAAGTGATTTATTGAAGAAGGTTTTCGGTAATTAATCGCAACGAGTTGCTCAAAAGTTAACTTGCCATTAAACCATCGAGGTTATTGGTTTTCTTAACAATGCTTCTGATTTGCATGTCTAGTTCATTGGCGCTTTCAATCAAATGATCAAAAATCTCTTTGTTGTTCACTGAATTACTGCTATTGAGTACTTCAATCACTCCCAATATATTGGCCAATGGTCTTCTTACTTCATGGGATTGTATAAAAGCAATATCACGTAATACTTTATTCTGTGTTTTTAATTTCTCTTGAACAACAATATCTTCAGTGATATTTCTATTGGTACCTATCAAGCGAAGTATTTTACCTGAAGGAGATTTTTTTACAATTGCATGAGATTCGATATGCCTTACTCTTCCATTCGGAGTGGTGATCCTATAAACAGCAGAATCAATTTCGCGTTTACCATCAATCAATTGACCGATTATTTTTTGCATCATATCTAAATCTTCGGGATGCACGGTACGTTTCCAGATTTTATAGGGTGGAAAGGCAGGATCATTTTCATATCCATACATTTCAAACATTTTATCGTCCCAAATAATATTATTGGTAGCAATATCAATTTCCCAGATACCAATTTGTGCAGAATCAGTTGCCAAAGTAAGCCTTTGCAATAATTCTTCCTGATCCAATTGGGCTTGTTGTCTTCGGGTGATATCATTTTCTATCGACATAAAGCCAATATGCACATTATTTTCATCAAACAAAGGCTGGCAATCTACTTCTAACCAAAGCGGATTCCCTGATTTGGTATAACTTAGAAATTCTTCTTTAAATGACAGTTTATTATCCAGTGAATATTGTAAACGTGTTTTTGCCTTTTGATCTACTTTAGGCCCTTCTAAGGAATAGCCGATTTTCTTTCCACGCACTTCATCTAATGTATACCCACTGATTCTGGTAAAACCATCATTCACCCAAATGATCTGTTGATTGGTATCGGCAATTAAAACTGAATTGGTAGTATTGTGCGCTACCAATGCAAGGCGTTTTACTTCATCTTCACTTCTTTCCAAAGCAGCTTCTACTTTTTTACGAGAAGTAACATCAAAAATACTTCCGTCTATAAAAGTCTTGTTTTGTTCAGCATCATACACAGCACCGCCTCTTTCAAATACCCAACGAATTTCTTTGTCTTTATGAACAATCCGATACTCTACTTCATATTTATGTTTATTGGCAATGGCTAATTCAATGGCATTATCAACCATTACTATATCATCTTTAAAAATAAGGTGATTGTACCCTGCTCTTCGATTGATAGAAAGCTCGGAACTCGCATAACCCGTAAGAGCTTCAATCCCATCGCTAAAAAATTCAATGGTATAATTTTCATCTGCAATAAAGCGGTACAGAACGCCTGGAATATGATCAACAAATTTTTGCAACTGTTGATTGAGAATCGTCTTTACATTATCCGTAAGATCTGATGTTTTGTTGATGACCGATTGCGTATTGGTTACATCATGCCCGATCGACACAATCCCTTCAACTATACCTTCTTCATTTTTTAAGACAGAAATCTCCCAGGTAGTCCAAAAATAATCTTCACCTTCAGATGCTTTTCTAACAGTTACGGTAATATGTTTATCAGGATTTTTGATGCATTCTCTAGCTGCATCATTACACAACTTCACATCATCTGCATATACGGTTTGAGCAAAATTAAGTTGAGAAAAATCTGTACTAAGATGAGAAAATTTATACTGGAAGAGGGGGTTAACATACTTGAACCTTCCTCCGAGGTCTGTTACAACTACTGAGAAAATCAATGAATTCAATAACTGTTCTGGGAACAGTTTATCTGCTTTCAAATGATTCATAAGGTGGGTACAATTATCTTGATAAGCAATCGGTTTTTGGTCAATTGTTTATTTTCGGATTAAATTAAAATGTAAAGTATAACCCTCTTATAAATTTATCAAAAAAAGATACCAACCAAGCCGTAAAAAGGCTGAATTAGGCCCTAAATACAAGTGAGTTGGTATATAAAAAAGGCCCTAAAAAAGGGCCTTAAAATTATTGTATCAAACTAGTTTTCAATTAAATATCAATCGCTTCTCCGTAAGCAGCAGCTGTTGCTTCTTTAAGGCCTTCGCTCATTGTTGGATGCGGATGAACTGCATTCAAAATTTCGTGAGCGGTTGTTTCTAATTTACGAGCAACAACGGCTTCAGCAATCATTTCTGTAACGTTGGTACCAATCATATGACAACCTAAGAATTCACCATACTTAGCATCGTAAATAACTTTTACAAAACCTTCTGTTGCACCAGCAGCACTTGCTTTACCACTTGCCATGAAAGGAAACTTACCTACTTTAATTTCGTAACCAGCATCTTTCGCTTGTTTTTCGGTATAACCAACACTGGCAATTTCAGGAATACAATAAGTACAACCAGGTATATTGTTGTAATCCATTGCTTCAGGCAAATGATGGAATTTTTTTTCGTTGTAACCAATATGTTCTGCAGCGTTGATTCCTTCTTTTGCAGCAACGTGCGCCAAAGCCTGACCAGGAGAGCAATCACCGATCGCATAAATACCTGCCACAGAAGTTTGACCATATTTATCTACAACAATCTTTCCTTTCTCAGTTTTAATTCCGTTTTCTTCTAAGCCAATGTTTTCGATATTGGCTACCACACCAACAGCACTCAATACGATGTCTGCTTCTAACACAACGGTTGAACCATCTTGCTTTTTAACCAAGGCTTTTACACCAGCGCCAGCAGTATCTACCGATTCAACTGAAGCATTGGTCATTATGTCGATGCCCATTTTCTTATACTGCTTCTCTAATTCTTTAGAAATGTCTTCGTCTTCAACCGGAACAATTCTAGGCAAGAATTCTACGATGGTTACTTTGGTACCCATGCTATTGTACACATAAGCAAACTCAACACCTATCGCACCACTTCCTACAATGATCATACTCTTTGGCTGATTAGGCAATACCATTGCTTCTCTGTAACCAATTACTTTAACACCATCTTGTTTGAGGTTAGGTAATTCACGGCTTCTACCACCAGTGGCAATTACAATATTTTTTGCTTCCACTATTTGTTTAGATCCATCAGCAGCGGTCACTTCAATCTGGCCTTTGGCTTTTACTTTACCATAGCCCATAATCACATCGATCTTATTTTTCTTCATCAGAAACTGAACACCCTTACTCATTTTATCGGCAACACCTCTGCTTCTTTTTACAACAGCACCAAAATCGTGTTGAACGCCAGTTGCATTGATACCATAATTGGCACTATGCTTCATGTATTCATAAACCTGCGCACTTTTAATTAAAGCTTTGGTTGGAATACAACCCCAGTTTAAACAAACGCCACCTAAACTTTCTTTTTCGATGATCGCTACTTTAAAGCCTAATTGAGACGCACGGATAGCAGCAGGATATCCACCAGGACCACTACCGAGAACAATTACATCATATGCCATAATTACCAATATTAATTGATTGTATAAAGAATTTGAGGCTGCAAAAATACTCGCAATTGACCAAACGGAAAAATGAGAATGAAGGCATTACTCAAAGAAAACCCGAATTGTTTGGTAAAACCACTTGTTTCCGGCAGAAGCGCCCGATTTCTGCATTTGTTCGCTATAGCCCTGAAGGCCAAACAGACCAGCCATATTACCGTTACGAAGGGCAATTTCGAGGTAACCAGCAGAGTTAAACCAGGCCATTTTTTCGTGTTCTGGAACACTTGCATAGTTATTAGACAATTTTTCAATTGTTTCATCCCTTTTGAACATGATTTTGAATTTGCGGCCCTTGCCATGTTCTTCAAAATCTTTACGGGTGATATTGATCACTACATTTTCAAAATTATCAATGAATAAGATCTGTCCTTCAATCCAATCGGGGCCAGCAGTAGGCCTTAAAGGATATTTCTCAACAATTTCATTGGCAAATGCGCCAACCGATGATAATTTTTTATACTCTTCTAATTTAAACACTGCAGCTGCAATATCCGAAGTGATGGTGAGCAAATCGGCATTCGCAGAAACAGGAATTTTGACTATCTCTTTGGGCTTCTCTCCAGCTATCATAGTGATGAGGCCATTGTCGGGGCAGATAATGTATTGATTATTGTAAAAAGCAATTAAAAAATGATCGTGCACCGCTTCAAACACATTCACCAATATGAGGTGATAAGTACCATCTGGATAAAATTTAATGGCATTATTACAAGTGTAAGCGGCTAGTGGAAAATTGGTTTGAGATAAATAGTGAGTGATATCAACCGTGTTGAGGGAGGGCATTGAATGCAAGAACTGCCCTTTTATGGCACCAACGATATAATCTCGCTGGCCAATATCGGTTGACAACGTTAGGATGGGCATGCTACAAACTAAACGCCAAATGAACCAGAGTTATTTCACCAACTCGTCGTTTTTGAAGAAAAATTTTCTAACCATTTTATCGGTTAAAGAAGGAAAAAACCTGTTCATAAAAACGGTACGCTTGCCTGTAAAAGTGAGTACCAGTGTTCTCTTTCTTTTTTCGATTGCTTTGAGAATATGACCAGCGCATTCTTCTGAACTCATCATGGCACCTTCATCCATCGGAGATTCACCTTGTGCATTGCCATCTTTGTTTAAAGCGGCATTGCGAATATTAGAAGTAGTGAAACCAGGACAAACCCACATTACATTGGTACCCGAATCGAGTAATTCGGTTCTAAGGGATTCCAACCAACCATTCACGGCATATTTAGAAGCAGAATAACCGCTTCTTCCAGGAAGGCCTCTGTATCCAGCAATGGACGAAACACCCACCACCGTTCCTTTATTTTTAATAATATAGGGTAAAGCTAGTTTGGTACAATACACTGTTCCCCAGAAATTAATGTCCATTACTTTGCGAATGGTAT